>NZ_JAUBPU010000005.1:0-54790 GCF_036700885.1 Microcoleus sp. S13_B4 | reverse complement strand
CCTCTTCCTCCTTCCTTCTCCAGACTTTGCAGTGCCGGGAGAAAAATAGAAGTACGATCGCCCTTAAATTCTGCATTCAGCGCCCTCTCTCGCTGGATCAGACGCCACAAACCGGGCAAAGAAGGCAAAATCTTCCCCAAAGGCGGCTTGCCCATTTTTTGCCCTCTCAGCAAAAATTCCAAACCCTGCTCCGGCAATCCCATCATCCGAAAGATTTCGCCCAACAAAGTCGCATTAAAATAGGCGTGAGAGCCCAGTAAAGTTGCCGTTTCATTAAAGTTTAAGCCGATCGCGCGATCGCCCAAAACCACCTTAAAAATCTCTCCCCAAACCCCGCAAGTCAGCGGCCGGTTAATCGACCAAGTTAGGGGACGAATTGCCCCGGGAATCACTTCTGCTGCAATAGTGCGCGTCCAAAACGGCTGCAAATTTGTAATCGGGCGGCTTTGCAAAATCCAAACTTTTTCCCCGTCCCAACTCCACTCAATATCCTGCGGGATTCCGTGAAAAAAAGCTTCGATAGCTTGCGCTTGTTTGACTAATTCTGCTATAACTTTTTTATCAAAACTTGAATTATTTTCAAGTGCGCTTAATGGTTTTTCTAAAATTTCAGGTGTACTAAAATCAATTTCTAAATGAACCGGAGTAACTTGTCCGCCGACAACAGATTCAGCACCTCCCGGCAGAGCTTCAATAATAATTTGGGAAGCGCCATCTAAAGGATTGCGGCTGAACATGACACCCGCAATTTGGCTGTGAATGTATGGCTGAATCAATACAGCCATTTGGGTATCGGTGAGTTGTCGTTGGTGGCGGTAATCAACAGCTTCGGCAGTCCAATAAGACTGGCGGCAGCGATTAATGCCGTCGAGCAATTCAGCTTCAGTGAAAACAGGACCAATAGTTTGATATTGTCCGGCCGCCGAACTAATGTCGCCATCTTCTCCCGCAGCAGAAGAACGAACAATCATTCGATTTGGGATTTGGGATTTTAGATTTTGGATTACAGAATTACTGATTAACAGTCGATCGGCAATTTCCTCATTCCTTCTTCCTTCTTCTTTCTTCCTTCTTCCTTCTTCCTTCTTCCTTCTTCCTTCTTCCTTCTTCCCTCTTCCTTCTTCCTGCGATGGCAATATAAAACCAGCAGGTACGTTAAAACCTGCGCGTTTCAGTTGAGACAATTTAGCAGCTTTATCGCCGCAGATTGCAACATCTAACGAGTCATCAAGAGAAAACAATTGCTCTGATTTAGATAAACCCATATCATCACCCTGACTGAAATTAATTGCTGCTAACAAAACAGCTAATCCTGCTGCGGCTAAAAATTCGGGCAAAGATTGTCGCCACGCCCAAACCCAAATTGGCGTGCACAGACACCCGCAACGGGAAGCAAAGAGTCTCGCCCGATCGCCCTCACCCCACCACCGTTGTGCCAAACCCCACACCAGAATCCCCCAAATGCCCGATGATACAGCCATCGGCGGCGAAAATACCAAAAGACCCCAAACGGCGTTGGTAACGCCTCCACCACGGGCGATCGCATATCTGCCTGCAACTAGAGGAATTAACAGCACGATCGCGATCACAGGTGCATCCGGGAAGCAAAATCGCCCCGCCAAAACCGGCACAATACCCCTGGCAATTTCCGCCAACACCGCAGCAATTCCCGCTAATTTCCCCCCGTGAATGAAAGCAGCAGACACGCCCACATTCCCCGTACCCAGCGCCCTCAAATCTCGGCTGCTAAAGACTCGCACCGCCCATCCCGTTAGTGGTAAAGCACCTAGGCTGAAACTAGCAGCCAACAGCAATGCTATTGTCAGCAACGACATAAAATCAGCTCTCCTATTTTCAAGCTCTAAACATTATGACGGCAATTCTGTCAATTTTTCTGTCTTCCGATATATCAACAAAACAGCATTAGCACTTAAGATAATGTAAAAGTAGAGTAGATAAGGATTTAGCCTAATGATAGATATCACCTTGACCACTCCCATAGCAGTTGTTGTTGCACCCATCAGGCAAGTAATGATTGACCTGCTGATGCAGCAGCCAGTTCCGGAATCAAGTGTCAGCTTGAGCACTCCAATATTAGTTCTTGTTGCTGGCTTTATTGCTGCCACTACGATCGGCTCGATCGCCTGGTATAACTCCAAGCGTCCCCCCGGTTGGGAAGCGAAAGAACGCCCTGATTTTGTACCCAAAGTTGATAAAGATGATTTGATTTCTGAGGTTTCTGATTCAAAGAAAAAATAGAACAAAGCTGTTTGAGATCAAAAAAAGCTTTGAGAGGAATAGAAATTACCCTTGCATATCTATCCGGTAGGGTGCGCCTCGGCGCCCCTTACTCTGCTATGTATAAAAGCTTTGAGTGAAGAGTTTTAATTGACCGAAAGCACTAATGTCAATAAAGCGATCGCTCATCCCGTGCTCGAACCCTTTATTGACCTTGATGCCAGAGATCATTAGATAGATGTAATCATAGAAATTAGGACTTACGCATTGACAGAATAACAAAATAGTGCATAGATAAATAAGGGTCGTCTAGTAATGGGTATGGGAGAATGAGAGAAATTACTAAACCCTCTACGGCAGAATGCAATCTAGACATCTACACCTTATTTTTGCTGGCAGAGCCAAAATATGGAGGGTGTAGTAGGTTAGCCGAGATATTGGGAGATGTTTCACATGATAGTATCAATCGCTTTTTATTGAGAGAGAGATATGAACCAAAAGATTTATTTAGCATAATAGAGAAAGTTATCAACCTGGTAGGGGGGATATTAAGTGTAGACGATACAGTTATAGAAAAGATTTACAGCAACCCTAAAAATGCAGAATTAATCAGTTATTTTTGGTCAGGGAAAGCCCATAAAACTATTATTGGCTTAAATTTAATCACTCTATATTACAGCGATATTAATGGTAATTCAGTGCCAATAAATTATAGAATATATGATAAAAAGGAGGGAAAAACAAAAAACGATTATTTTAGAGAAATGGTAAGTGAAATAATAAGCTGGGGAGTCAAACCCCGAATGGTAACAGGAGATAGTTGGTATTCAGGAGTAGAAAACTTGAAATTTCTCAAAAACCAGAAATTGGGTTTCCTATTCGGAATTGAAAAAAATAGAACTGTTTCAAATGAACCACACAAGTATTGTCAGGTAAGCACTCTGGCTATTCCCGAAGAAGGATTAAAGACTCATCTGAAAGAATTTGGATTTATAAAGTTGTTTAGGAAAGACTTTAAAAAAGAAGACTCTAGACATTATATTTTATATCGGCCAGATGAGGAGAAAATTCAAGACATAACCAGAAGTACCTTCGTCACAATTCATGATACTCATTGGGGTATTGAAGCTTTTCATCGTGCTATAAAACAAGTATGTGGAATTTGTCGATTCATGGTTAGAGATACCTCTGCAATAAAAACACATATATTTTGTTCACTTCAAGCTTTTGTGAAATTGGAGTTTATGCGCTCTGAAAACATAATTAGCAATTGGTATGAAGTACAGAGGAATCTGTTTACTTCTGTTGTCCGTGAGCATATTTTTGCCAACCTTCACAAGGATGCCATTATCTAGACTACATAGATGATATTTTTTGTCAATGCGTAAGTCCTAGAAATTTAGACTTTGACGAAAGCTTTAGAGTTCTCAGGAGACTCAGGCTCTTTTGGGAGGCGGCATTTGAGATATCTCATCACCTATTCGTAAATTTGACGGTTAATGCGATCGCCCCGACGATTATTTTCCAGTTTAATGTCATAAGTTTGTTTTTTCGACCTATGGGCGAGCGCTCTAAACCCATGTGGCTGCTTGAGGCTGTGACTTGTTTTCTACACCTAATTGGGTTCGCTTCAAAACCAACAGTGTAATATCATCAAACACTTTTTGAGTGCCAATATGTCGCCGCACATCGTCAATCACCGCTTGCTTGATTTCTTCAGCAGACAAATGCCAGTTTTGGCTAATGACTTCGCACATTGGCTCAAGTCCATACTGCTTTTTGTTAATGTCTTTGGCTTCGGGAATACCATCGGTGTAGAGAACAACACCATCTCCTGGCTGTAGCTCAAGGGAAATGTGACTGATGAACTCAGCAATGTCATCGTGGAGGGCAATGGGGAACCCCAAATCCATCGTGTCAATTCGCTCAATTTCTCCACCAAGGCGCACAATGATTGTTTCTTCATGCTGCCCACTGATGCTGACCCATCCTTGAGAGTAATTTAAAATCGCCAAGGTGAGACTTTTTTCAGAGTTCATGCGCTTGACGTTTTTGTAGAGCGTGCGGTTGATCACATCTAGAAACCGCACCGAATCTAGTTCGCGGATCTCATTGAGGGTACGAACGGCTGTTTGCGCCATCAGCATCAGTATGCCGCTTTCCAAGCCGTGACCTGTGACATCCCCGATCCCGAGAGTAACAACGCCATCGGTGTTCAAGACATCATAGTAGTCGCCACCGACTTCATCGGCAGCATCCATGTATCCAGCAATATCCAGTCCATCAATTTCTAGTTCATCAGCATTGGGCAGAATCATTTGCTGCATTTGACGCACGATATCCAATTCAGCAGCCATGCGGAAATTATCTTCCTTAAGTTTTTCATTGAGAGCGACGATCGCTTCATTGGCTGTTGCTAAGTCAGTAGTACGTTCCTTCACCATCGCTTCCAAAATCACTTTTTGTCGCTTGCGATCGCTGATGTCTTGAACAATACCTTCGTAATAAGCAATCTGACCCTGGCGATCGCAAACCGCACGGGCATCCATCTGTGCCCAAATAATCGAGTGGTCTTGGCGATACGCTTGAAATTCAAAGTTTTGCACCTTTCCCCGATCTTTCATCAAACAGCGAAACTCATCCCGCTCCGATGCGTTAATGTATAATTGCTCACCAATATTTGTTATCTGCTCGATCATCTCTTGTGGCGAGTTATATCCGTAAATTCGAGCCATTGCGGGGTTAAGACTAATGAACTTGCCATCGGGGGACGATTGAAAGATACCTTCAAGGGCATTTTCAAAGATGCCCCGGTAGTTTTCTTCAGCAACCAGCAATTCTTCGTTTTTGCATTCCAAGGTTTCAAACGAGTCCTTGAGTTGCCCAAGAGTATCTTGTAATTCTTGGGTCATCTGGTAAAAAGATTGGGTGAGGACTTGGATCTCATCACCTTGAGAACGGATTTCTTGAGGAGTTTGTATCAGGATGTTAGGGTGCTTTTGTGTGATGATGGTGTGGCATTTTTCGACGATGGGTTGAAGGCGATGATTGAGTTGCTTAACAAAGATGAAAACGACGATCGCCAAAATAAGTCCTGCCCCTAAAGCACTACCCACGGTGATGAAGAAAACGGGTTGGAAAACCAAAGCACGGGGAACAACCGCAACCATGAACCAATTAGCTCGTCTAACTTTTTGCCAAACTAAATAGTTTTGCTGGGTTTGGAAGAAATTATTACTGTGGGCCTTGAATTCCTGCCAATATTCTTGCAGTTCGGGAACGTCGGCGTAGGTAGCGAGGGCTTCAGCTTTGCTGGGATTAGGGGGATAGGCAAGGATATGACCTTGTTGGCTGATGATTGTAAAGTAGCCACCACCGGAAAAGACCGCTTTATCAAGGGCTTTGCTCATAGCGGAGACGTTGACATCAATTCCTGTCATCCCGATCAATTGGTTTTGGTGATCGCGGATCGGGGCGAGGTAGGTAGTCATGGTAATCCCGTACCACCGATAGGGTTCCATCCATTGGTTTTTGCCATTATTGGCAATCAGCGTGTAGTAATTCTGCTTAGGGTAGTTGTCGTCTTTAAACAGTTCACAAAACAAACTGTCTTGGTAGGGTGAAGGGAGAGATTTACCTAATTGTCCTACGGCTTTTTGGTCTTGATAAAAATAAGGCCAGTACCATTGGCGATCACCCAAAATTCCATAAGGAGTTTGCCCAAACCCGGCAGCCATAGACAGTTTGGGTCGCTGCAAGTAGGTATCAAACACCAACGCTTCATAGGCTTGAGACTCAGTGATGCCCTGCACCTTGAAGTTTTTGACGGAGATTGCCAAGTTTATCCCCGTTCTCTCTGCCTCAGCTAATTGTTCTTCAATTAAAAGCACCTCAGTATTGAGATGTTTTTTAATATCATTTTTTGCCTGTTTTTCTAGAATTTGATAGAACAAGAAGGTCATTCCCCCCAATCCCGTCAAGGCTCCTGCTAGCACATAGAGGAATAGAGTTGTCCCTAAAGACTGTTTCATAGGAATTTACTCAAAACAACCGGATAATAAATTTATGACGTACCACTCGTCATGGTCATACCCCGGGCAAAATCCAGACTGATTATAGTCGTCATACTAATTTAGAGTTCTATCTAACTCTCTACCCAAAATAAACTTGTTATTTTAATATTTGGGTTTAACCTAAATTTGACTGCTAACGCGATCGCCCCGACTATTATTTTCCAGTTTAATGTCATAAGTTTGTTTTTTCGACCTATGGGCGAGCGCTCTAAACCCATGTGGCTGCTTGAGGCTGTGACTTGTTTTCTACACCCAATTCAGTACGCTTCAAAACCAAAAGCGTAATATCATCAAACACTTTTTGAGTGCCGATATGGCGTCGTAAATCGTCAATCACCGCTTGCTTAATTTCCCCAGCCGATAAAGGCCAGTTTTTGCTAATGACTTCACACATCGGCTCAACGCCATACTGTTTTTTGTTAATGTCTTTTGCTTCGGGAATACCATCGGTATATAGCACTATACCATCTCCTAGCTGTAGCTCAATTGAAATTTGACTGATGAACTCAGCAATGTCATCGTGGAGGGCGATGGGGAAGCCTAAATCCACTGTGTCTACTCGCTCAATTTCTCCTCCTCGTCGCACAATGATTGTTTCTTCATGCTGACCGCTAATGCTGACCCGTCCTTGGGAGTAATTTAAAATCGCTAGGGTGAGACTTTTCTCAGATTTCATGCGCTGCACGTTTTTATACAGGGTGCGGTTGAGCGCATCTAGGAACCGCACCGGATCAGTTTCGCGGATTTCCTTTAGGGTACGGACTGCCGTTTGCGCCATCAGCATCAAGATACCGCTTTCGAGTCCATGTCCGGTGACATCGCCGATGCCAAGAGTGACAACACCATCGGTCTTTAAAACATCATAGTAGTCGCCGCCGACTTCATCAGCAGCAGCCATGTATGCAGCAATATCGAGTCCTTCAATTTTCAGTTCCTCAGCATTGGGCAGAATCATCTGCTGCATTTGACGTACGATATCCAATTCCGCACCCATGCGAAGATTGTCTTCCTTGAGTCTCTCGTTGAGGGTATCTAACTTTTGCGCGGAGTCTGCCAGTTGCTCTATGGCTTGTTCGAGTCGATCGGATTGTAAGGAGATCGATTGGTCAAAAACATCAAGCAACTGCCTCAAAGTCGCTACCTGGGATCTAAGCTGCGCTATCTCCTGCTCAGTGTTTATTGTGAATATTTGCTTAGAGGCTGTATCAGATTCATCTTTTTTTTGAGCGAAGACAGCTCCTCGATCGAAGGGCAGCAGTGCTGTCTTTACGTTTAGCGCCAGAGTGCTGAACATCTGAACCGTGCTAATAGGAATCTGGACTTTCAAGAACATGATAATTGCAAACATATTGCCCGAAGGCAATAGACCACCAAACCCTAACACAGACTTGATTCCGAAGGGAATCACAAAGGAGTCCTGAGCGGGAATATAGGGACTGCCAATCGCTTCAGGTACATGGAAAACGTTGTATTTCCTCTGCTCGATTTCTACCAAAAGATTCGGGTCAGGGTTGATAACTGTTTTTATATCTAAGCCGAGCTGTCTGATGAGTTGTGAGATCATCGGTATCTGAGCGACTACAGATTCGCTTGCCAGTGGAATAGCCTTGTGTCCAACGGATTTGTGTCTTGAGTTCCATTCCGTTTGTTCTCCTACCGTTGCCAGTAGAGTCATGCACTTCATCGCAGCCAAAGGGGAATAGTGGTCCAACATACTACGGGCATACTCGGCAAGTTCGACTTCTAAGTCTTCATAAGGGTGAGTTTTTAACAAACGGACGAGGGCGCAGGATTTCTCACCAGTTGGCTTAGTACAGAAATTTTCGTAAAGATACCTAACAATTCTGTTACTCGCCTCTTCCATACTTTCAACCCCCAAGCCGAACTGGCGTAGGGCCAACCCGCATTCCGCCATGTCCCTTAAAGTGAATCTCGTCAAGTCGTACATCGGACTTCCTCATCGATTTGGAAATAACGGCAACTAAGACAAACAGTGCCACAATCCAGTAATTATCGTGCATTTCGGCAGGTACTCGCACCGCAGCCATGCCCATATAATGCTTACTTCCAATGCCAGATCCCATGAGAATACCGGGGATTAACAATGAGAACCTGTGTGCAAAACCTCGATGCAAGCTGTATAAGTCGATACCAGATGCAATGACTGCGGCAAGCAAAGAGACAATCACAATGGGTAAATTGTAGGCGATCAATACTGGCAGGTAATAAGCTATAATTCCTATAAAGTGCATTGCCCAAATGCCCGTTCCCATTGTCAAAAAACCACCAATTAACCAACTACAGCGAATATTTTCACCTTTTTTTGGATTCATTATCCCCGGTAATTCTAAGGCTTATAGAAGGCAAAAACGACCATAATGATCGAAAAAATGACAATAAAAAAATAGTATTGAACAACGATTAATAGATTAGTATCATAGAAATTTAGACTTAGAGTATGGCTTGGAAGTTCTCTGAAGATTTAGCCTCTTGCGTGGTGCTGCAATTGAGGTATCGTACCACCACCTCGTAAATTTGACGGTTAATGCGATCGCCCCGACGACCATTTCCAGTTAAATGTCATAAGTTTATTTTTTCGAGGTATTGGCGATCGCTCTAAACCAATGCGGCTGCTTGAGGCTGTGAGTTTTTTTCTACACCTAATTGGGTTCGCTTCACAACCAACAGCGTAATATCATCAAACACTTTTTGAGTGCCGATATGTCGCCGTACATCGTCAATCACCGCTTGCTTAATTTCCCCAGCCGACAAATCCCAGTTTTGGCTAATGACTTCACACATCTGCTCAACGCCATATTGTTTTTTCTTAATGTCTTTTGCTTCGGGAATACCATCGGTATATAGCACTAAACCATCTCCTAGCTGTAGCTCAATTGAAATGTGACTGATGAACTCAGCAATATCATCGTCGAGGGCGATAGGGAAGCCTAAATCCATTGTGTCGATACGTTCTACCAGTCCACCGTTTCGCACAATGATTGTTTCTTCATGCTGCCCGCTGATGCTGACCCATCCTTCGGAGTAATTTAAAATCGCTAGGGTGAGACTTTTGTCGGAATTCATGCGCTGCACGTTTTTATACAGGGTGCGGTTGAGCGCATCTAAAAACCGAACCGGATCAGTTTCGCGGATTTCCTTGAGGGTACGGACTGCCGTTTGCGCCATCAGCATCAAGATACCGCTTTCGAGTCCATGTCCCGTGACATCGCCGATGCCAAGAGTGACAACGCCATCGGTGTTTAAAACATCATAGTAGTCGCCGCCGACTTCATCGGCCGCCTCCATGTATGCGGCAATATCGAGTCCTTCAATTTTCAGTTCCTCAGCATTGGGCAGAATCATTTGCTGCATTTGACGCACGATATCCAATTCAGCAGCCATGCGAAGATTGTCTTCCTTGAGTCTCTCATTGAGGCTAATGATTTCGTCGTTAGCACTTGCTAGTTCTGCCGTGCGTTCTTTGACTTTATATTCTAACGTTTCAAACAATTCCTTGAGTTGACCTGCCATACGGTTGAAGGAGTTTCCCAACTTATCAAGTTCAACTAGGCGACTGTGTTTAACGTATTGCTTCAAGTTGCCATCTGCCATGTCTTCTGAGGCTTCGGTAATCAGCTCTATAGGGCGGGTAATCCAACCAGCGGTGAGAATACCGATTAGGAGCGCCATCATCAACGCTACCACACACAACCCTATTGTGGTACGAGTATGAGCATTGATTTGACCCATGAAGTCGGATTCTGGAACTACAGTCACGATTAGCCAGTTCAACCCAAATAGGTCTTGCCAAGGATGAACAAGGACAAAGTAAGATTTTCCTTGAATTTGAAAGCTCAAACTTTGCCTGTCTCTAATTCCCTGAAAACTACTAAACCGATTTTTTAGAGTTTGAGCTGTCCTTTGAATTAACGGATCATTAATGCTTAAGGCACTAAAGCGTTGGGTCTTACCATTTACTTTGCCAAAAGAGGGTTGAGAACTAGAATTGGCTATTAACTGCCCATCTCGTTCAATGACAAAGACACGTCCTGATGAGCTAATATTTAAGTCGCGTAAAAAGTTGGTAATATTTGATAGTTGTAAATCAACCCCAATCACGCCAAGTATTTTGCCGTTTTTTGCATAAATGGGACGCACTGCCTCTACAGCCATGAAGTTGAGTGGGTCAACAGAATATACCGAAGTCCAGGTTGGTTTACCTGCTTTAGCCGCCTGAATATACCATGCGGGTACCCCCTGGTCGGGTGTCACCTTCTTAACATTAATCCGTCGTAGCACTTTACCCCGATCGCCCTGCTTGTTCACGGCATAGGTAGCTAAATCTCCGTTTGTTCTTGCAGAGACTTCCTCAATGATGACTCCTTCCGCTGGAAGGTATTTGCCAGCCCCAATATAGCGTCCATCTGCTAACCCATATGAGATAAAGCCAACATTATTAAAGGCTTGCACCTGCTTCCAAAAATAACGTCCAGCCCGGTCAAAGTTTTCTAGATTGAGTAATTCTGTCTCAATGGCATCAATATTGATCTGATTAATTCGATGAGGTAGGGAAAGATAGTCAGTTAGGTGCTGATCGGTGCGGTTGCTCACCTCAGCCATCAACTGGTTAGCAAGATCGGTTACGGCTTGTTCTCCACTTCTAAATGAGAGATAACTAACTAAGCTAACTGCTGCAACAATTTGCACAACGAAAGGAACAACGAGGGCAGTACGGAGAGGAAATTTACGAGAAGTATTTTTCAAAGATTTAATGAGTATAGTGGTTCACTAAAAATAATTCACGCTTTTAGCATCGCTTCCAGTTGTTGTGATGTGTTATTAGGAGTTTCTACCTGTCGCTTCACAACCCGCAATGCACTATCATCACTGGCTTAGGGGGATACAAACGGCGTTTTAATCCCACACAAAGCCTGCACTGGCTTTATATGGAGCTGTAGACATCCCTATTTTCTTGCAACCAGCAGAGCTGTGGGATTCGCTCTCAGCAGTTTACAGGGCTTATGTCCTGTATTATACAGATATTGGGGTCATATATGAAAAAGTTTTCCATCGCAAGCGACACCAATCAGTCGGGAGAGATACGGGCAAAAATTTTGATAGGGAAAGATTTAATAACACCCTGATGCAAAGGATATCTCAAACTATGTTATTTTTTTATAAAAAGATATCCAATTATGTGGGGGCGATCGGGTATTTTATACATGATTACGAGGCTTCTTTAAGCCTAAAAGTGTCGAGGATTTTTCCTGGCTATGCAGAACGACCGAAAAATTTAAGTTTAATAACGAAACTTGCCTGGGAGTTTTGAGATAATTTACTCACAACAGATGTCGAGTTTAGCACTGTTGGCAGCAGAAGTCGTTCACGCAATTAATAAGAATCCAGTCAGTTTTATTGACAGCAAAATAGTTGATTTTAATCCTTCTGTTTTAGATTTGTCCAACCTGATTAAAAATAACCCTCACTACTCTTATGCATTCGCACCATAAATTGCCTCAAGTAAAGTTTAAAACCTGTTAATCGGGATTTAATCAATAATGCAGAAAGAGCGTCAATCCTGTTGAGCAGATAGCAGGTTTAAAAGCGTTTATCTAGTTTTAATAAATAATATTATTTATGTAGGGGCTAATTTCAGACAGCCCCTACATCATCTTTAGTCCCACTGACTTATTTTTGCAGCGGATTGAGTTTCGTAACCGAGCTTTCCTTGGCATCTTCAGCGCTATCTTTGAGGAAACCAGAAGCATCCTTAAAGGCGGCGCCTACTCTCTCTAAAATTTTGGCATCGGGATTGCTGCGATCGAATACGGGTTGAGCCTGAGCCGGCTGTCCGTCTGGCGCTTCTAACAGAGTTTTATCTCCGCCGAGTTCGAGGTCGAACTTGTCAGTTTCCAGGGGTGCAGACCCCGGATAAAGCAGCTTTGAGGAATTAGATTCAGCGGTAGTCGAGGCTAGGAGGCGATCGCCCAATATCGACAAATCAGCCCGATTCTTTTCTGCTTTAGCAGGCGACTGATTGACTTTAGGGTCAGTAGACATTTGATAATTCGTGTATCCATCACCACCGGCCTTGTGGGGGTTATTCATTCCTCCCATTTGAACGGGAGGATTCTCAGGCCGAGCACCTCGAACATCGCCGGCATTGCAAGCGGTGCTGGTAAACAGCAGCAAACCTGCCATAAATACAGTCAAAAATTGACCGATACGCAGTCTTTTAAAAAAGGCAGTTACAGTGTTCACAAAATTTTTCCAATTTTTTACTACTACTTTTCAAGAGTAAAAATTAACTCCCATGCCTGCCTCTAACGGCGGTCATATTTTGCTCCGGATTGCTATCGATTTTTTTTATAACTTTAGAGGGATTTAAAAAGTGCGGACGTACTTTCAAACCCTAGTGCTAGGGTGCGTCAGTTGCAATAATTGCTCGATTTGAAGACTTTTTTGTTCTGACACACCCTACAAGCTTCTAATTTGGGAATTGTTCGACTTTCGCTTCAGCTTGCAAAGTCAGCAAACCAGTTTCCACATCTAGCTGCTGAATTCGCAGCGACATTCCCTCGATTTCAAAATTTCGCAAGTTTAAAACTTCACCAGCTTTGTCGGCCAAAGCTGCTGTTAACTCCGGCGAAAATTCCTTGTTTTCGGGATACTCGACATCCTGAAGAGAAATTGCCCAACCGCCCTCTGCGATCTGAGGTTTTGATGTAAAATAAATCTTTTCCGTGGAGTCCGTTTCCCGCACCAATACCTCAGCATTTAAAGCTATTTTTCCGGCTAGCAATTGGCACTCAATAGTTTTAACGTCTATGGTCCGCAGTTGTCCGTCAACAGTAACTTTTAAGTTTTTCAGTTTCCTGCTGATGTATTCAGAATTAAAAGCGCGGTTGATATCGCTTTCTGTTAAAACTGCGCGTGCCGCACCGAAGGCAGGGCCGTTCAGTTCAATTTTGCCAAACATAGCGGTCAGGGGATTGACAGCAATATCCTTTATGTGAATTTGCAAATCTTCCACGCGCAAATCTTGTTGCATTACCAACCCTGTGCCCTCAACCGCAACGGCCTCTACTGACCCCTGGGCTAGCTGGATCGGATCGGTGTTAACTGTCACAGACAAAGTTTCGGATTCGTCTAATTTGCTCGAAATAGCAATCTCGGCCACTTTGTCGATCGCCTGTTCCCCTAAACTTCTATTTTGTTGAAGCACGCTCAGAATTCCTAATAATTATTGTTTTAAAAATAGTAGTTAATACTTAATTGAGTTAGCGTCTTCCTCTCGGCAGGTTTCTCGTCTGAAAAAAACTCAGCCAAAGACAGAGGGTTTCCACAAAATTACTAAAATTAGTAAGCTGCTCTTCGGCGCACTCTACATTGACTCGGTGGCGAAGCGGTGAAAAATCAAAAACTCGGATTTTTGCCAAAAAAAGTTTTTTCGCGAAGTTCGATCGCCCGCTACAATAAGTTAAGAGCCGGCACCGCCATTTGCAATGAATCCAGAATCAACTCTCGCCAGACTACAAGCTACACTTCCCGACGGAAAACTGCCTTCTAGCTACGGGGTATACTTCAAAAACACCCTAGTAGCCCTATGTCACGCCCTAGAAGACCACATTTTGCAAACCAGTGGCGGGGACAAAAGCGAACTCCAACCCTTAGTTTTGGTAACGTTTCAGCAGGGTAAATGGTATTTACAGGAAGCCGATCGCTACCTAGATATTGCTAATGCCTCTCGGCGCGTTGTCATAGGTGCAGTAGCCGACAGCGGTTTCGCTACCCACAAAACCGGGCAATTAGAAAATGTATCTTTAATAAATCTCGATGAAAACGACCCCATAATCCAAGAATGGAATTTAATCATCCTGGCCCCGACATACAAAGCAATGGTGCTTTGCCGTGAACTTTCAGACCAGGAATACTTGCCCGAGGGCAAGCCAGAAGTAGATACAGAGCGAAAGTTCTACGGTTTGTGGTCGTTTGACCAGTCTTTGGTGTCGGCGGCTGCTGAAATTTTTATAGAACAAACACGACATTACAACTCCCCCCTAGCCGACAGTTTGGTGGAAATGCACCACGAAATCCTGGCAACTAAAGGCCCGCCCTTGGCCGACATTAGCGGCGTGGTATCCCGGATCGTCACTTACCTGCAAAGTTCTCAGCAGCAAATGGTGGCAATTAACCGCCAAACCCGCGAGTTGTGGGAATTGGAAGGTCAAGCTTTGCGTATCAGCCGCAACTTGAACGCTAACAAACTTCAAGCTTTTCTGCGGATGGCCCAGCGCGTGGACGAACGCGATACCTCAAATCCTACAGCGTCTTTGCAGGTGGCGGCTTTGTCGGAAACTTTGGGTCAATTGCTGGATTTGCCGGCTTTGCAGTTGCGGAGGCTGCGGCTGGCTGGATTGCTATTTCGAGTCGGCTTAGTTTCTGCCCCGAATGAGGTGTTCGATCGCACTCCCGATGCTTTCGACCAAGCAACTTTCTCATTTTGGCGCGATCGCAGCTTCATCGGTTCCCAACTGCTGCAAGCAATGCCGGAACTAGCACCTGTGGCGGAAATTGTCAAGCACCAACTCGAATATTGGGACGGCAGCGGCAGGCCAGAAGGTTTGCGAGCCGAAGCGATACCCATTGCTTCGCGGATTTTGGGGTTGGTGGCTGATTTTCAAGAATTGACTCAACCGCGTGGCGATCGTCCGGCTATGAGTTTGAGCGAAGCTTTGGAAGAGTGCCGGGAACAGTCCGGCATTCGCTTCGATCCGGCTTTGGTGGAAACTCTGGGCAACGTCGTCAGGCTGGCAGAAATGGGTTTGATGGAGTTACCAACTCGCCCGAGCCAACTGCCGAATGTATGGTTGGAGGATTTGGGCGATCGAACGACCGCGACCGCTCCCGCATTATAAAATAACTGGACTGTTGACTGTTGACTGTTGACTGTTGACTGTTGACTGTTGACTGTTGACTGTTGACTGTTGACTGTTGACCAACAACTGACAACCAACAAGTGACAACTGACTAATGACTAATGACCTCGAAGCCATACGAAAAGGCAAAATTTTGATGTTGGCCGGCACTGATTTAGCCGGCAAAGACTTAGCGGGAGCCGAGCTCGCCGGCGCTAACTTGTCTCAAGCCAACTTGAGTGGAGCTAATCTCGCCGGCGCTAACTTGCAGCGGGCCGTATTGCGAGCCAACCTCCGAGGCGCTGACTTGAGCGGCGCTGACTTGCGAGGCGCAGATTTTCGCAATGCCGATTTGCGGGGAGCTTCCTTCGCTAACGCTTTAGTCCGCGACGCAAGTTTTGGGGGTGCTTTTTTGACGGGGGCATCCATCGGCAATTTGGATTTGAGCGGTGTCGATTTGCGGGGCGCCGATTTGCGGGGCGCTGCTTTGGCTCGGGCAATTTTGCACTCCGCCGATTTGAGTAATGCCAATTTGTCGGGCGCTGATTTGTCGGGAGCTGACTTGGAAGAAGCTATCCTGAATGGAGCCGTACTGCGCGGCGCTAACCTGACGGGGGCTAATTTGCTTTGCGCCATGATCGAACAAACCCTTTGGGATGGAGCGTTGCTCGATCGCGCCTGTCTCCAAGGCACCCCCCTGAGCCTTTAAATTTCAACAATGTTGTTTTGAAGACAGACAGAAACACAAGATCTGCTTATAGAGTGAATAAGCACAAGCGATTTTTACATTTCTTAATATAGGGTTATAATGGCGACTGTAGACGAGCAAACGAATAAATGGTAGCAGCTTTGTTTAGCGGTACATCCTTTCAAGGTCAAAGTGGCGATCGCCTTGTTAGTAAAGTAGCAGGAGCTGCGATCGCAGCCTTATTCAAGCGTTCTGAAAAGGCCGAGGCTAACATCCGAGTCGAACCTGTGGCCAAACTCTTGCAGGGAAGCATCGACGGTTTCGACTTTGTTGGCAAAGGTATGTTGATGTACAACGGCCTCCGCATAGAAGTGATGGAACTCTACCTGCAAGCACTCTCCATTGATTTTGGGGCGATTTTTGCAGGTCAAGTCAAATTGCGGCAGCCTACCCAGGCAAATATGCGAGTAGTTTTAAGTCGATCGGATTTAACCACCTCATTCAATACACCTTTTGTAGTTGAAAAACTCCAGAAGCTGAATTATCAAGAGCAATCTCTGCACTTTCAAAACACTGAAGTCAGCTTCGGAGCCGACAAATCAATTCGGCTTCAGTCCGAAATTACCGTAGGCGATGCCAGCGAACCCGTCAACATAGATATTACAGCTCAGTTGCAAGTAGAAGACCGACGCAAAATCCAATTTGTCAGCGTTACTTACGGCGGTGACGGGCAAGCAGTAGACTTGGGTCAAGCTATAATTGCCCACGTAAATAACTTGCTCGACTTAGACAAATTTGCCTTAGAGGGCACTCAACTGCGAGTAGACCGCTGCCGAGTTCAGAACGACGAGCTGGTTTTCTACGGTTGGGCTGGTATCGAACAGTTCCCCAAAGGCAAGCGCTAAACTTCAGCCTGCTGAGGTGGCCAAATGAAATTTGTTTGAGGAATTTTATAGCTTAACAACAAAACCCGCCCACGCGGGTTTTGCTATTTTAGCGACAGTTGTTACGCTGTGGCGCTGCTAGGGTAAGGTCGCGCTATAGCCTTTAGGACAAAAATTGGGTGCACCGAAACTGCTGTTGCCAAGCTTCTTAAGTTTGATTTCATACCTCATCTAGCCAAGAAATGCTATTTCCGGCGTATTTACAGAACTAAGTTGTCGCGCATTTAATTAATCAACTACTGCGTACTTAAACTCTTGTGGGGTGGCCACTCCTAGCGCACCTTCAAGTTTAAATTTAAATGCAAAAGAGTTGATTCACTGGGATTTTATTCTCGCCTCAAAATCAGCACTCAGGTTGATGCGATCGCATAAATTACCTTGATAAAGTTAGATTGTCCTCAACCTAGAAACCGGGTTTAAAGGACTAAATTCTCTGGTAAAGGGCGATCGCCAAGAGTTGAACAACCCGGTTGATGAGAGTCGCTAGGGCGTAAGTCCTGTGAGAAAATAAATAACCCCAAAAGAGGAAAAATGCTCGGATTTTATTTATTTTGTATCTACGTCGCAGTATTGTCCGTGTTTGCGGGACCCAGCACCCGCAGGCCCGAGAAATGGTGGGTAGAAATTGTCACAGATTTGCCTCACTGTACCTACTATTTTGGCCCCTTCGACACCGACAAAGAAGCCTCCAGCAATATTCCGGGCTACGTCGAAGACCTTGAAAGCGAGGGAGCCAAAAGAGTTAGCATCCGCATCAAACGGTGTCAGCCTTCGGAACTCACGATTTGTGATAGTGAATTCTCAGAGGGTATCGCGGCTTAAGAATTTTGATAGTCCAGACGCCATAAACCGGGTTTTTTGACTAAAATACTCCGTCTATCACGAGGGGTATCTGTTAAATAACCCGGTTTCTCAGGGTCAATAGTTGGTAAGTTTTGTTTGAGTTTTCAATTACCTCAAGCCTCAACAATAATATTAAGCATGATTTTGTCCGAGTCCTTACTCTGCGGACTTTATATTTGTAGTGGTGGCTTAAAATTCGGCATCTTCTCCACCAAAATGCAGATTTTAGCCAGCATTAACGGCCAAAAATAATCGGGGCTAAATCAGCACTGAGGACGAGCCGATCGCTCCCGTTGCATTGATAAATTTAGATCAGTAAAAACTACTTAAATCTTCCCAGAGGTACATATGTTTGAAATCTCTATGTTGGGTATGTTTTTCACGGCTTTTTGGCTGCTAGCTCAACCTGCTAGCAGCACTCGACGCGACGAATGGTGGGTAGAAGTTGATACAGATTCGCCAAAGCGTACCTATTACTTTGGGCCCTATGACAGCAGAGAGGAAGCTTCTGACAGATCGATGGGCTACATCCGAGACCTGGAGAACAAAGGAGCTAAAAAAATTACCATCAACCTCAAACAAGGTAGCCAACCTACTCAGCTAAGAGCTAGCGAAGAGTCTTGAGAAGGTTGGAAAGTGCAAATTACGGGCGAAGAAGAGTTGACTTGTTAACAGGGTTTTTTTCAAATGAGATCGCGCTTGCATAGAGTAGGGACACAACAATGCTGTGTCCCTTTAAAATTTTTAAGAATTGGTATTATTTGCGCGCGATAAATGCAAGTTTTTTCAAAGGAGCATTTGGTTGAGATTACTGCGAGGATTAAAAGTACGATTTGCTTTGATTTTCTCGTAGGACTCTCGTTCGACAGTGGTGAGTTCTTTCGGCGGCACGATCGCAATTTTTACCAACAAATCAGTCCGCTCGTTTTTCTTCGGTTTCGGCCATCCTTTGCCCCGCAACCGCAAAGACTGACCCGAACGAATCCCGGCTGGAAATTTCACAGTGATCATACCTTCAGGCGCCGGCACTTCAATTGAAGCTCCTAACACCGCCTCGTCGGGAGTTATCGGCACTTCGCAGACCAAGTTCTCTCCCTCAAACTGGAAGAAAGCGTGAGGCAAAACTTCTAGTTTTAGGTACAAATCTCCCTGCTGCTTGGTGTATGGGTCAACTTGACCTTTGCCTTTTACCCGAATTTTGCTGCCAGTTTTTACTCCTGCTGGAATCGAAACTTCGCCCGTGGCGACTCGCTTGGAAGTGCCGCGAAATGCTTCCCCCAAAGTCAGGGAAACCAGCACCTCGGTGTCGAGAGAGCTTCCTGCGCTGCGGTTTTCGTACCCCGCAAAATCTTCAAATCCGCCAAAACCAGTGGGCCCGCCGGTGCGGTAGTTGCTGTAATTCCACTTGGCGTTGCGGCCACTACCCGCACTGTTACCTGCGCGGCCTAGCAAGGCATTGATAAATTCGTCAAAACTGCCGTACTCGCTGAAGTCAACCCCGCCAAAGTCTACATTCGTACTGCCCCCGCCCGGCCATCCGCCTGGAGTTGTGGCAGCTTGCTTCCAGTATTGACCGTATTGGTCATATTTTTTGCGTTTTTCAGGGTCTGAGAGCACTTCATAAGCTTCGTTTACTTCTTTAAAACGAGCTTCGGCTTCTTTGTTGCCGGGGTTCATGTCCGGGTGATATTTGCGGGCTAGTTTGCGGAAAGTTTTTTTAATTTCGTCAGAAGTGGCAGTTTTGTTGAGTCCCAAAATAGCGTAATAGTCTTTAAAATCTGTTGCAGCCATTAAGCAATCCCCTCTTTATTAGTTGTTATTTGTTAGTTGTTAGTTGTTAGAAAGAATAAATCCCAAATTAGCCGCAGGATGGCGCATTAGTATAATGCCAGGAGCCGAAGTGCCTGCGGCATCTCATTCAAATTATAGGTTATCAAAGGTTTGGACTCGATCGAGTTCGGTTGTTGCTTGACGTTCGATCGCAATTTCCGCACCCCGCTGCTGTTTGAGATTTTATAGCATTCGGCTCTCTGGTGCTGAAGGCAGCCGGAGCAGCCGGGTCTAGAAATGCTTTTGGCATTCGACAACAAAAACAATGGTTTCATCAATCAATGAACAACGCCCTTACCCTGGGCCGTTGCTACACCTTGGAGCTTTTAGACTGTGAAACTTTTGCCACCCTAAATTTGTAGGAGTTGTGCGCCTTCGGGCTTTCGGGAGGCGGCGAGAGCTTTAGGGTACATCCGGGTTGAAGCGAGCCCGGGAAAGCTGCTGCTGTTGCTGGCGCGAGTACCCGTCGGATTGCTTAATGTCGCGGACGATCGATTTTTTTTTGCTCTTTTTTTGCGGTGCGCGGTGCGATGGCTACGCCCCGACTTACGCCTACGAATGTCTCGATATGAGCTTTTCACCCAATACAAATCTTAGCAGGTTCTCAGCAGCAACTCCGGTCGAATCTGGTGTCTGAATTGTAACTATATTATACCCTAAAGTGCACTGTCATCCCACAAAATTTCGATATATTTTTTTCTCACCCCAGACCAGTGCTATAGAATCTTATTTTTACAACCTCTGAAGAGATTTAAATCAAAGTAATATAACATAATCTCTCCGCTGTCTGTTAGCTAAATCACACACTTGTATAAAACATTAAGATAGGATAATAGAGCGATCAGGTTTTAACGCCACGAGGGTGCTCACATTATGAATTATTTGCTAAGTTGGCCTTGCGGCTGCTGCGACGATTGGAAAGATAGTTCCGAGAGTTCTGTTGTACTCCGAAACGGGCAGCGCATTTGTCAGTCGTGCTACCAGCGCAAATACAAGAATCAGAAGCTATTCGCCAGACGCAGGCGATCGGACATATCTGTCTCACGGCAGACACTAACAGAGACTGTCCCTTATTAATAATGCGCTAGCCTTTGAATAAAGCCAAGTATTTGGATAACCTCGCATCAGCGGTGGGAATTAATAATCAACAAAAAAAATAATTAATTTCGTCATCAGTCATCAGTCATCGGTCATTGGTGATCTGTCACTAATTTAATTATTTATCATCAGTCACTTGCTGACAGGTAACAGATTTTAACTTAAAAAACTAATGACTGACGACTAATGACTAATGACTAATAACTAAATGATAGTTCCATCAGGAATCGTGGCATTTTTCAGGACTACGATAATGCCGCTGCGGATGTAAAAACCTTGGTTTTCGCGGTTGGCTTCTTCCACTCGGTCTTTATTAATTATTTGAACATTGCGGCCGATGCGGGCATTTTTATCCACAATCGCGCGGCGAATTGTAGTATCTGCACCGATACCGAGGGCGACGCCGCCGGTGCCCAAACTCGAATGCCTTTCGGCGTCGGGTTCGTAGAAGTCCGCACCCATAACTAGGGTGTCTTGAATCGTACATCCAGCTTCAATGCGCGATCGAACTCCCAGCACAGAATGGTCGATCCGGCACTGTTTGAGAATGCAGCCTTCCGCAATAATCGATTCAGTGACGTGAGTATCTAAAAGCTTAGTCGGCGGCAAGAAACGCGGGCGAGTGTAAATCGGCGCATTTTCATCGTAGAAACTGAAAGGCGGCTGAGGCTGTTTTGTTAGAGCCATGTTAGCATCGTAAAAAGCCTCAATGGTTCCGATATCTTCCCAGTAATCGTCAAACAAATAAGCTTGAACATTGTGGTCTTTTGCAGAAGCCGGAATAATCTCTTTACCAAAATCAGTTTGGTTTGGAGATTCTTTCAGGAGTTTAATCAGAACTTCTCTTTTGAAGACGTAAATCCCCATCGAAGCAATGTAAGGACTTTCCTGAGCCTGCTGCGGTGTCAGTCCCAGTTTAGTAGTATCCACCTGCATTTGTTTGAGCGCATCGCCTTTTGGCTTTTCACTGAAAGAAACAATGCGGCCGGTGTCGTCGATTTTCATCAAACCAAAATCCGAGGCACGCTTCTCGTCCATTGGCAAAACCGAGAGGGTGATATCGGCGTTGGTTTCGCGGTGTCTGTGCACAAACTTCTGGTAGTCCATGCGGTAGAGGTGGTCGCCCGAAAGAATCAAGTATTCGTCAACGTCCCACTGTTCTAGCAGCGAGAGATATTGGCGAACTGCGTCGGCTGTCCCTTGAAACCAGTTGGGGTTTTCCTGAGTTTGCTGGGCGGCGAGTACCTCGACAAATCCCTCGGTGAAGCCGGAAAACTGGTAGGTACGAGAGATGTGACGGTTGAGGGATGCCGAGTTAAATTGCGTGAGGACGTAGATTTTGACTATTTCGGAGTTGATGCAGTTGCTGACAGGAATATCGATGAGGCGATATTTGCCTGCGAGGGGAACTGCGGGTTTGGCTCGCAGTTTGGTTAGGGGGTAAAGGCGGGTGCCTACACCGCCACCGAGGATGATGGCTAAGACTTTTTTCAAGGAACTTTCTCCCTAGGGTCGATTAACTCTCCAAGTACAGTGTCGGATGGTGAGGGCTTCTTGACAAGGGGGGAGAGCAAGGAAGTTTTGAGTTTTCACTTATGAGCGAGTCACTTACGCAGAAACCGGGTTGTTTAATCCAAATACTTCTTCACACCCTCAATAAGAGTTAAAAAACCCGGTTTATGAGAGTTGGAGTGCGTCCGGGACTAGAGTTATGAGTGGGGAGTTGTGAGTTAAAATACCCCTCAATCAATAATGGATATTTAACAAAGTTTTGAGTTGTGACTTAAAATACCCCTCAATAAATAAGGGCAGTTTAAGGAAAGAATAAGGTTGGGGATTTTGGCTGTTAATAACAAGTTTTTTAGGTAAATTGCGCGTTTTGGCACTTTCTCGCTCCAGGATGGCGCGCGCTGTTGTTCTTTTTCCAGGGTGGTCGATCGCACCGCCACGCTCGCTGAGCCTCTGTTTGCGTCCCAAGCGCGCTCTGGTTCTGTTTGAGTTTGATCCGGTTGTTTTTGCTGGCTTTCCTGTTATGTGAGTTTGTCCAACTCCACAGCAGTCAGGAAGCGCCGGCCGCCGGGACGATAATTTTCTAGGTAGAGTCAGTTTTCAATCTTAAATTGACTGCAAATTTGTGTAATATTTTACAATTTGTCGATCGATAAAATGGGATTAAATGTCTATTCTCTACCAAAAGTTAGATCCCCTAGAAACCTCTGCTACTGTAGCCTAAGCCGTAAAAGCTAGAAAAAGTGTATGCAAATTCAAACGCCGGACTGGGTTAAAAACGCGGTATTCTACCAAATATTCCCCGATCGCTTCGCCAAAAGCAAACAGCCTCGCAAACGCCTCCTGCAAAACTTCATGTGGGAAGAATGGCACGAAATCCCTACTCTGCAAGGCTACAAAGGCGGGGACTTGTGGGGCGTGATGGAACAGCTAGACTACTTGCACGACTTAGGCATTAACGCAATTTACTTCACCCCCATATTTCAGTCGGCCAGCAATCACCGCTACCATACCCACGACTACTATCAAGTCGATCCGATGTTGGGCGGCAATCCAGCGTTTAAAGAGCTTCTAGACGCCGCCCACGATCGCAATATCAAAGTTGTCCTCGACGGCGTATTCAACCACGCCAGCCGCGGCTTTTTCTTCTTTCACGACATCCTCGAAAACGGCCCCCATTCTCCTTGGGTGGATTGGTTTAAAATTGAAGGTTGGCCGCTATCTGCCTATGACGGCAATTTTCCTGCTAATTATGCCGGTTGGGACGGGAATCGAGCACTTCCTGAATTCAATCATGACAATCCCGAAGTCCGAGAATACATCATGGAAATCGCTGAATACTGGATTAAATTCGGCATTGATGGTTGGCGGCTAGATGTTCCTTTTGAAATTAAAACACCAGGATTTTGGCAGGAATTTCGAGATCGAGTGAAAGCAATTAATCCCGAAGCTTACATTGTCGGCGAAGTCTGGGAGGATGCGAGAGAATGGCTCGACGGTACTCAATTTGACGGGGTAATGAATTATCTGTTTGCAGCGCCGACTATTGCTTTTGCAGCAGGCGACAGGGTTGATTTAGCTCAACTTGAAGGTCGTTCTTACTATCCCTATCCGGCACTTTTTGCTAAAGAGTACGGCGACAAAATTCAGCAGGTTTTAGAACTGTACCCTTGGGAAATACAACTAACTCAACTCAACTTGTTAGCTAGTCACGATACCGCTAGGTTGTTAACAATTGCTGGAGGCGATAAAGCTAGCGTCGAACTCGCTAATTTGCTGCTGTTAACTTTTCCCGGAGCTCCTAGCATTTACTACGGCGATGAAGTTGGTTTACCCGGTGCTCTCGATCCCGATTCTCGTCGCGGTTTTCCCTCAGAATCTCGCTGGGAACGTGATGTTTTAGATTATCACAAGCAGTTGATAGCTTTGCGGCACAAATACGCTGCCCTCCGCACTGGTTCGTACCAAATTCTGTTTGCTGAAAGAACAGTTTACGTTTTTGCCAGAATTTTGGGGGATGAGGAAATAGTTGTTGCTGTCAATGTCGCGACCGAAGAAGCTAATATTAGCTTTGAGGCAGCTAATTTGAAATCTCCTCACGATAAATTGCTGTATGGAAAAGGCGAGTTTGTTTGGAAAGCTGACGGGGAAACTCGGCATTTAGAATTGATGCTGCCGGCGCGATCGGGATTGATTTTAGGTTCGGATAATTAGTTTAAAATGTAGGCTAATGTGCTCCGTGCACACCTACATTTATCGCAGTAAGGGGCGCACCTACATTTATTGCAGTAAGGTGGGCCCCCCGACATTTTTCGGTGATATTCCCCGCGCATCCTACATTTATTATAGGCGTAAGGTGCGCTGCGGCGCACCCGAGATTTATCGGCGAAAACACAAGTTTTATTATGCTGCAACCATTGCTGGTAATAGCACCGCATCAATGATATGAATAACGCCATTGTCGGCAAGAATATCGGGAGTGAGAACTTTAGCATCATTCACTTTAATGCCGTCAGAAGTATCAATTCCCACCACAGAACCTTCCACTGTTTCAGCAGAACTTAACTCAAGTAAGTTTTCGGTTAGTACCTCGCCAAACAGAATGTGATAGGTGAGAATTTTCTTGAGCTTGGGTATGTCTTCCAGCCAAGAGGCAATAGTGTTTGTAGGAATTTTGGCAAATGCCTCGTCAGTTGGTGCTAAGACGGTGTAGGGGCCCGGACTTTGCAATAAATCTAACAAACCAGCCGCTTCAATAACAGTCACGAGTGTTTTGAAAGAGCCGGCATTGGTGGCAGTCTCGACAATATCAGCCATGATGTTTTTCAGGAGTGCAAATAGCAGAAAATGAATCAGAGGCGACAATCATTTTAGCAATTTACAAATAGCAGAAAATGAATCGGAGGGATGATGATTATTTGAGGCATTATAAGTTAATTCGGTTGCCGGTCCTGATGGCTCGGCCCGATCGACCTTTTTGGCTTATACTTGGGTCGCCTCCTCTCCCTTGCGGAAAAACTGCTTTAAAATCTCTCCGGGCTCTCTGTCCCAGGTGTCGATATGTTCGTAAATTAAGCCGTCTTTATCCAGTTTATAAGTAGAGTAGCCGTTAAAAAAAATCCGAGCTTTCCAGGGAACCCGCAGTGTCCCGCGAACAGTCCAATTTGCCACAATACTATCAGCGGCTGTCTGACCTACGTCGTGCAGGTCGAAGTAAATCTCGTTAAAGAATAGCTGCCCGTGAAATCGCAGAGTCCAAAAGATAATGCGATAGTTGATTTTTCCTTTAAATTTGTTAACAGGGTCTTGAAAATAAACATCTTTTGTGTAGATGTCGTAGGAGATGTCTTTTTCAAAAAGCGTCGGGAGATCCGCTTTCAGCGTGTGTACTGCTTGTTCTACCTGCATTTGATATTCGATCGCGCTCAAACTACCACCTTGTGACAGTATTAATTTATAACTTTAAATGAATAATCTCGATCGGCAGCGGGAGGAGCATAAAATTGATACTTCATCCAGCTCTAATCTTACCTCTAATTATATTGCCCCCCTCGGCTTTTCTGCTGATCCGGACTTGCGACATCGAAACCTTGGCACAGATTTGACAGAACACCCCCACTCCTCTGACATTCTCACAGAAATCAACAGCGGTAAGCTGTTGATGGTAGATAGCCGTCGCCGGAACGGCCTAATTTTGATTAAACGTTTCCACGCGGAGTTTGCCGGGCCAGGGGCTGCGGTTGGGAGTGCTTTTGATGTTGACTCTCAGCAGGCGATTCCCGTGGGCGATTTTTGTTTGGTTTGCCCTCACTCTCCCGAAGAAATACAGAAAGCTTTTGGAATTCGGCGGCAGTGGGTGCGGTTAATGGAACAGTTAACGGCAAAGTCGGCAGCTTTGGAACGCGCACAAATGGTTTTAACTCAGTTTGAACAATATTTGGATTCGGAAACGGTGGCACAAATTTCCGATGAAGCTTTGGCACTTTTAGTAGGCGTATTTCCTCAAACCATTCGCGCGGCACGGCAAGGAAACGATCGGGTATAAATTGGTGTAGATACCTTATGCTGCGATCGCGCTGCTACAAGCTCCACTCGGCATTCTGCAAAACGACTCGATAGCCATCTGGGTCTTCAAAGGTCACTCCATCTTTGTCCCAGTAGGGATTGTAGGAGTTTACAGGCTCAAATCCCATTGCTTTCATTCGCTCAACAACCTGCTGCCATTCTTGTTGGTTAGGAAGGTAAAAGACGATAAGATTGTCTTGAGTTGGAGCGCCACCTACAATATGTCCCCGTTGATGGATGAATTCAAAGTGGTGGCTTTCTCCTGGCATCCCAACCATTACTCCGTCAAAACCTTCATGGTTTTCAAAACCATCGAGGATTTGCAGCCCTAAACCCTCTGTGTAAAAATGAACAACTCGATCGAGGCAATCCGTTGGACGAGCAACCCGTAAAACTTTTCCTTGAAGCATATATATCTTCTCCAAAGTTATTTTTGTGTTAAGCAGCAACTGGATACCGAATATTATGAGTTGTCAAAAATTTCTCCTATTCGATCGATTGTCCGCTGATTTTCCTCCGGGCTACCCACCGTAATTCGCAAACCTCCTCCAGTATGCCTAATTAAAGTACCTCCGTCTTTTAGCTGCTGCATGATTTGTTTGTGTTCCTGTTCGGCAGATTCGCCCTCGCCAGCTTTCACCCGCAGGTAAACGAAATTAGCCGCACTCGGCCAAACTTGCAATTTTTGATGCTGAGTTAGCGCTGCAATTAATTTGGCTCTTTCTGATAGAGTTTCCGGAATGGTTGCTAGCAATAACTGCCGCTGCGCTAGGGCTAACTCGGCTGCGGTTTGCGAGAAACTGGGAAGGTTGTAGGGGAGGCGGATTTTTTCTAAGGCGGCTGTGAGTTCGGGATGGGCGATCGCATATCCGACTCTCATTGATGCTAGTCGAAATGCTTTGGAGAATGTCCGCAAAATTATCCAATTCGGGTGATGGTGCAATTGGTCGGCTAAAGTATTTTGGCTGAATTCAAAATAAGCTTCGTCAATTACTACTAATATTTCTGACGGCAAATTTTCCAGCCATTCTATTTCATCTGGTGTCAAAGCATTGGCTGTGGGGGAATTGGGATGAACGACAAAGACGGCGCGCACGGGGGGATTTTGATTTTGGGCGATCGCTCTTTTAGCCGCCTCGATATCGATTTCAAAATTCTCCTCTTTCCGCTGAGCACTGACAACTGGAATGCCGAGGGTTTGGGCGATTATTCCATACATCGAAAAGGTGGGATTCGCAACAAAAATAGAGCCTGCGCCGCCCAAGCAAGTAGCTATTAAGAGCGATCGAATTAGTTCGTCGGAACCGTTACCAACAGAAATATTGTCGGCTGTAATGGCGGTTTTGAGCAGTGCAACCCCACCTAGGGCGGAGATTGTGATTGATTCATTGACGTATTGGGCGATCGCCTCTTTGAGCGCTGCGTGGCCTCCGTCGGGATAACGATTGGTTTCAATTAGCTGCTGGTAAGTCCAAGCTAGCTTTTTTTTTAATTCTTCTGGCAAGTCGTAGGGGCATTCGTTGGTATCGAGGCGATCGATCGCACTTTCCGAGTGCGCTGGTTCTCCTGACGCGCCGCCCGGATGGGGAGTGTATGCGGTAAGTTCGGCTAAGTCTTTTCGGATAAAGGGAAGCATGGTATAATTTATGACTTTTTATTTTAGATAATTTGCTTACAAGCATCTGAACTTAGCATAGAGCTTGTTCTATCTCGAAAGCAAGAGGAGAGGGCGAATTTAGTTTCTGTCGATCGATTGATGCGTCGGCTGTGGCAAATTGATTATTTTGATAAAGTAACTGCTGACATTTGGAAACCCAGTATGAAAGTCAAGCCTTCCGATATATCTAAAAATGCCGCCGCTACCCTCATAGCTTTGAGTTTGGCTGTTCTCCCTTCAGCTATGCCTGCCTCAGCTCAAACTAACTCTGCTCCGGCACAGAACAATACTGATTCTAATGGAGTTGTTCTAGACAGAACTCCCTTTCAAGAAAGCAAGCGCGACAACAATCATTGGGGTGCTTTGGGTTTGTTGGGCATCCTCGGTTTGGCGAATCTGTTTCGCAAGGATGAACCCAAACGCTACCGCGATCCGATGGGTGAATAGTTTTTTAAACGGCGATCGCATTAGCCAAAAAACAAATCAACAGTCCTCGATTCAGAAACCGGGTTTTTTACGAAACTACTGGATTATTGCCTTTAGTCCTGACAAAAAACCAGGTTTCTGGGATATTGAGGAGCGCTTTTGCCACAAAGTTTATTCAATCGCGCCACAAAGCAATCCCACCCAACAAACCGCTGACATTCGGTACTATTTTAACCTGCGCTGGTAAATCAAAAACAATCTTTTTAGTATTGCCGCCACCGATGTAAATGCGATCGCAGTTAAAGAGATTTTGCAGAAAGGCTAGTGCTTTTTCCAGACGGCGATTCCATCTTTTGGAACCCACTGTATCTAATGCCGATCGCCCTAATTGCTGTTCGTAAGTTTCCCCTTTGCGAAACGGGTGATGTCCTAATTCTAGATTTGGAACCAAGATACCATCGACAAATAAGGCAGAACCGAAACCGGTGCCAAGGGTAATTACTAATTCTACCCCCCTCCCAGCAATTGCTCCCAATCCTTGAATATCGGCATCATTAGCCACTCGCACAGGTTTTCCCAAGCGATCTTTGAGGGTAGTTTCTAGGTCAAAATCTATCCAAGACGGATCTAAATTCACTGCGGTTTTGATGACGCCTAGACGCACGACACCTGGAAAACCGACGGATACTCGGTCAAATTCCCCTTGTCCGCTGGCTAAAGAGGCGATCGCCTCTAGTACGGGTTCCGGTTTCGGTGGTTGAGGCGTTTCTAAACGGCTGCGTTCCGTTTGGGGTTCGCCTTCATTGTCCAACACCATAACTTTGATGCCACTTCCGCCAATGTCAACGGCTAAGGTGCGAGTCGATCGATCTTGTTCAGTCATTTGAGTGTTAGGACTTGCAAGTGGGTCAAATTTTAATTTTTGAATTGGCAAAATTTTTGAATCGCTTCCCACATTTCCGCTAGGACATTTCCCAAAGAATGATCGTCTTCTAATTCAATTAATTGCACCCAGGGACGGTTAGCGGCAAAATTTCTGCTAGCTTGAATCGGTATTATTGTATCATGCTTGCCGTGAAGAATTAACGTAGGCACTGAACGCATTAATTTTTGTTCAGGGTATTGAGCCATATCTGCCAAAAATTGATAATTCAACGGCATCTCTCGCTGTTCGCCGTAGTGGTAAACGGGTAAATATTTCTCAGACTGCCACTTTTCTAACTGTTCCTGTCCCAACAGTGGCAGCCAGTGGCAGAGAAAGTCAAAAGCCGGTGCTAACAAAACTATTTGTTTTACTGACAATTGTCGATCGGCCAACCAAGCCGCTGTCAGTCCCCCAAAACTCGACCCTATTATTGTAACTCCGCCTAATTCTTTTACCTTTTCTGCCGATTGGGAGGATTGGGTTTGCAGAAATTCTGTTTCTATTTGCTGCAACTGGCGGGTGAGGGTGAGGCCGGAAAAATCGTTTTGATTGAGATCGGGAGTTTTTAGGTCAATTCCTAGGGACGAAAAGCGAGCTCGGAAATATTTTCCCTTAAGGGAATCGGGACTTGAAGCAAATCCGTGTAAATAAACGTAACTCGAATCGTTCTGTAGATTCATCCAGTAATTTTTAGGAGACTGTTTAACTAATTATTTTAACTTAATATGAGTTATTAACTAAAAAACTTAAGACACTAAATCACAGAAATTATATACTGATATGTGGCAAAGATTAAGGATTCGCAGGGATTTAAATTATGTGCTGTTAGAGGGTTTATAACAAAAAATAAAGCACTCGCCTCTACTTGAAATGGCTACGCTTTTAGACTGGTTTGCCGAAGAAATTAAGCAATGGCATATATTACAAAAAATCCGGGTTTATCGCTGCCTGTGTTTAGTGGATTTATAGCTGCTTACCATCAATCGGAGGGTGGGTACTGAGCACCCTCCGATTTACTCAAAACTACTCGTCAATTACTGCAGTTTTTGACCGTTTTGCATCCGGTTTTTAGCAGTTTGTCGGCGCTGCTGCATCAGTTGAGCTAATTGGCTGCGCTGTTCGGCCGTGAGCACTTCTCGCATTGCGAGTGTACTTTCAAATTGCACCTCTTCCAACTGCTGTCTCAATCCGATTATTTGACGGTGTTTTTCGCGTATTTCGCTGGCATTTGCCGTGCCAGACATCATCGTTTCCAATTCTTGTCTGGCTTGACGGACTGCTTGCATCCGCTGGGAAACTTGGTCTTTGTACTGATCGCGAACAACCTGCATTTTCTGCTTTTGGTCGGCACTTAAATTCAGTTTCTCTAACATCCCGCCTTCCTTGCCAGCAGGTCGATTTGGTCGCTGATTTTGGGCAATTGTTTGTGGTTCTAGGGGATTGGGAACTGCTGTTGCTGCGGCTGTGCTGCCGAGAGTCAGCATTAAAATGGCTAGGGCAGAAATGCGACGAATTGACATGAAAATTACCTCTAGGAGATTAGTTATTTGTTGACGGTTCGTTGTCACCGGAAACAGGGAAATTAAACCAGTCTGTTTGCGGGCGATTGGTCATACTTTCTTGGGGAGAATCACGGAGTACACCCTCCCAGTTCGTGACTACAAATGCTTCTAACTGAGCTGTTTCGTCATTGGGCAATCGTGCAGTCTCAAACGGACGGTAGCCAGACCAAAAAACTAGCAGGCTAGCAGCAATGGCCGACGACAAAGCCCACTTAGAAACAGAGGAGATTTTTAATCTGTCATCCGACTTAGGTGACGTACTTAATCGCGTTTTTTTGCGGTGGGTTTCATGCAAAAGACTCCCCTGATTACTTTCTATTGCTGCTAGAATTTTTTGCTCTAAATCGGGTACCGCTTCAGGAATATTGGGGCGATGTTGCTTCAAGAAATTAACTAACTCTTGGTCGCTGCTTGGCTTATTCATAGCTCGCTGACACCTTCTTTTTGCAAAAATTGCCGCACAGCATTTCGGGCATAAAACACGCGAGATTTGACGGTTCCCGCAGGCAGTCCCAAAATTTGGGCTACTTCTTTTTGTGGGATGTCTTCTAAGTCGTGCAGCACCAAAACGCTGCGGTGTTCAAAGCTCAATTGCTCCAGTCCCCGCTGCACTAAATCTTGATAGTGCAACTGCATCAAGTCGGATGTGTTATCTTTGAGAATAACCCGATCCATTGTTTCTTGATTTTTGAGTTGGGAGTCAAAAGAATGCTGTTTAGCAAAAGCTTGTCTTTGGTCGGAAGCCACATTCCAAGTGATTCGATAAAGCCAAGTAGAAAAGTTTTCCTGGTGCTTGAGTTTGGGCAATCCTTTCCAGACTCGCAGGAATACTTCTTGTGCTAAATCGTCAAGAAGCGAGGGACCGCAGAGTTGGTAAAGGGTTGACCTGACTTTGTGTTGGTAGCGTTGGTAAAGGTAGCGAAAGCAAGTGCGATCGCCCTTTAAACATTGAGCAACTAAGTCCGAGTCGGAACAGTCATCGGTTAAAACATTGGCTGACACAGCTAACACCTGTGAAGTCTCCCCCACCAGTTCGTTATCTGAAGTGTTTAGACAGGGCGATCGCGAAAAAGGTTCAAAGGATTTAAATTTTTTTTTCGACGAGGCCGCAGGTAGGGAAACGGCAGTGCCGTGTCCTGATTTTTCCTGTAATTAACGGGTTTCGAGGCGTAAAGCCAGGGAACCCAGATCCAGAGTCCGAGCCTTGGTTGAGAAAATGGACGCTCTGACTCGCCCCAGAAGCGTTACTTTTACAAGTGATTTAGAAAAGCTATGTATAGCGGTTCTGAATTAAGTGAGGTACAAGTTTACATTGAATAATTGAATAATTGGGGAATTTACGAATCCATTAGAAAATCCTCAATCCCCCACTTTAAAATCTAAATCTGTACATCATCTACCTGCGAAAAGCTATAGTAGACTTACCGCTTTTGTTTGCCTGAGAGTTTGAGGTGATCGCCTGCCTGCGATATTGCTCGATCCAGGATTGAATTGCCAATTTAAATTCAGCTTTTTGTGCGTCTTGAATTCCTTTTGGATCGAAGCGATCGCAATAATAAATATCGAGCAACACTGCTAACTCTTCGAGACAATATAATTCCTGTTTTTCTTTTTGTAACCTCTCGATCCAATTTTTTAAAGACTCGGAAGGAGGGCGAATCAATCCAGACTCATTTAACGCCTGTTCGATTAAATAAAATTCCAATTTCTTAGTCAACGAATCTTTGTTATAAATAGCCTTTAGCCATCTTTGTTTGTTAGATAAAATGCGTACAGCTTTCTTAAAATTAGGATGACGAATCCGAAAAAATATTAATGCTGCCAGCAGGATGAGTCCCCCATACTTCAATCCATTGCTACCTGCTAAATATCGCAGCCCCAGCAAAATTTTGTAACTCAATAGCGACCATAAATCAGAGATAAATGCCCCTCGGGGAGCCGCAGCATCCTCCATGCTTTCCCAATCAGAAGGCGTAGGATCAAAAGCTTGCCATTTTCCCGCAATATAAGCCAAAGTCCAGGCATGAGCATGGCGACTTCTTACAATATATTGGTTCTCCAAAGAACTAAATTCGTGAACAGAATATCCAACAGCATAACGGGCTGGAATACCAAGTTTTCTCAGGAGAAGTGTCGCAGCGGTAGCAAAATATTCACAATGTCCAGAGCGAGTGTGCAGTAAAAATGCTGATAGAGGCGTAGCATCATTATCTTTGCCCCTAAGCTTCAGTGAATAAACGAATTTTTTTTGGAAAAAAGAGTCTATTTTATCTAATATTTCTGGTGGCGATTTTCCTTGAGTATCCATTTGACTGAGGATTTTATTCAGTGCAGCCATTTCTGATTTTGGTATTTGCAGGTCGTCTGCTGTAGGCGAGCTATCTACAGAATAATTATTATTAAAGTAGCTTCGATAAGCCAGCATATCAACTTTTCCCACTACTTTAATTGTGCCATATTTATTCTTTTCCATCTGACTGACAGGCAAGGCGTCAATTTTAAAAGTTCCATCTGGCAGCTTTAATAAACCTTGGTTGCCTGGGAGTGTAGCCGAAATAGTAATCGTTGATGGATTCGGTAGTGGGTCGCCTAAATCCCAAGTTGTGCCATTAATCTTTGGTTGTACGGGAACAAAGTTAGGATTTAAGGCGAGCCAAAGTGAAGAGTGGTAGCGATTATAAGTGGCTTCTCTTAGCAGTCGGGGAGGAGTTTGTTTAGCTTCAGCAGCAACTCTAAAAATAATTTCATTTGACTGTTTTAATAATCCCACTGACCCGATGTTGGTTTGTTTTTTCAAAAAATCTGTTTCTTGAGAATCCCCATTACTAAGCCATGAGATTGCTTGCTGTTCTACGGCCAGGTGAAGTTGGTGCAGGCCCATCTGTCCTATAAATCCTATACTGCCAGCAATTAACATCAGACCAAGCCAGAGAATAAATGAAACATTTTTCGGTCTCACAGACCACAAAGCAATAGCGGTTAAAGCAAATATCCCAGCATAAAAAGAGATTTCTCTACTATCCGACGCACTAGCGGATAGCAGACAACAGATAAAATATGGATAATTTAGATTCACCATGAAGGGGTTAACTGGTGCTTTTTTTGTGGCCTTGTTTAGCCACAAAAACATTAGGCGTATATCCAGACTTTCCTTGAGAGAATATACCTGAGCAGCTACCAGTGGAAACAATACACCAGGAAGCCACTGCAACAAATTATATATCAAGTAAATAGAGCGGTTGGCGACCAGGAGATAAACCAGCAAACAGCACAAAAAAATCAGGCAGAAATTAGCAATGCGCCTAAAATCACTAGCTGAAAAATCCCACCGATAAGGCAACCAGTTAGCTGCCTCTAAAATCAGAGCAATTGGCAAAGCAAAAAACCATAGTCCCGTCTGCCAGCCCCAAAAAATTACACTAACACCCAAAAGAAACACTGGCATTTTCATAATTTCATTAACTCCTCTTGTATTTGACCGAGCTTTAAAATATGGCAGCTTGTTAAGTCATCTTTAATCAACTCTAAATTTAAGATATCTAATTGAGCGTCTCGCTCTGTTAAAATTAAAACTAAGGTATGGATACCGCGACTTCTCAGATAATCTACTAATCTTTTTCTAGGTGCGTCCCAACACAAAAATATACAAATGCAACCGCTTAGCAGAGAGATTTTCTCCTTCAAAACTGAGGTGAGCGAGTCAAAATCTTTATCCTGACAGGCACCGACGGAGGCGAGAATTTCTAGCATTTTATCAGTAGAGTTCAGCCCTCTGCCAAAGGTAAAACAATAAGCCTCTTGAACGACGAACATCAAATCCAATAAGGATTCTTGAGTCTGAACTTCATAGGATAATGAAGCAGCAATTGAAATTGCTTCTTCTAAAATTTCACTATATTTTACACTTTGAAATGTATCCAAAATTAGGGCGTGCCTCACAAAAAATTCATCCTGTTCTTCTTTGACCATTGGCTTACCTGCTTTTGCCCAACTTTTCCAGTGAATTTTGCGTAGCGGATCTCCCGATCGATAATCCCGCAGAGACCTAAATTCTTCCGAATCTCCTACGGATGAAGCTAATGTTACGCCACCTGATTGATATCTTCTTGAGCCAGGAAGCTGAATTGGTGGTAAATGATATAGTTTGGGTAAAATTAACATAGATTGGGGCAAGGAAATTGTTTTACAAGCATTCCAAATCCCAAAAGGATCAGACTGAGTAACTGTTAGACCACTGAGGCGGACAACGCCTCTGCAGGATGGCGTAATTTCACCTACCACTTCTGTTTGGCTATTGGGTGGAAGAGCAGGCAATTCTATGGCTTTAGCTGTGGCGCATTGTTTTCTATAAATCAGCCACAGCCAACGATAATACCCGAAGTATTTATCCAATGAAGTGCGCTTTTCTTCACCGGGTTCAGGTGTTTCTATAAATTCTTGAAAGCTTGGGTATGTGTCGGCAAAATTTTCCCACAATTTTAAGCTATTTTGACTCTGGCTAGTTTTGTTATGAATGAGAATACGGTATTTTAAAGTGACTCCAACAGTTGCAAACTTTGGTAAGAACCGTACTACATTGAAGCGGAAGCGAAAAAACTTACTAAAAATTATGGCTATTCCTATAATTGACAACAGGAAAGTAAAAATTTGATAAGTCACAGTCTGATTAGTATCTAATCCTAAAATTCCCGCTAAAAGCGTGCAGCTAAACACTGCTAACCCGTTATTGGTCAATCGCTTCTTTCGCGATCGATTTACACGCGCACCGAAGCGAAAAATAGCGTAGAAAAAACGTTTCATTTTTTAGGCTGGTACAGGAATAGATTTGATAATTTCTTCCACAACACCTGGAGCCATTCTACCAGAAAAACGCGCTTGAGGTTCCATTACTAGGCGATGAGCGATGACTGATACCGCCTGTTCTTGAATATGTTCTGGCGTAACAAACTCATAGCCATCGAACAAAGCTAATGCTTGAGCAACTTTCATTAAAGCTATGGAAGCTCTGGGACTCGCTCCTAGTTGTACGCCTTCGGCTGAGCGAGTTGCATTGACGATATCTACGAGGTAACGTTTCAATTCTTCACTAATTCTAACTTGCTTTACCTGCTGTTTTAAGCTAATGATATCCTCTAAATTAACGCAGGTTTGAAGTGTATCAATAGGATGTTGATGGATTTGGTCTCCGAGCAGGTTAACTTCGTCTTCGGGCGAGATGTATCCTAGACTAAATTGAACGGCAAAGCGATCCATTTGGGCTTCAGGAAGTGGATAAGTGCCACGAGATTCTACTGGATTTTGAGTAGCAATAACAAAAAATGGGTCTTTAAGTTTGTGCAAATTTCCGTCAATGCTGACTTGAAATTCTGCCATTGCTTCTAGGAGGGCGGATTGGGTTCGCGGTGATGACCGATTGATTTCGTCAGCCAAGACAATATTAGCAAAAATAGGCCCTTCGTGGAAATGGAACGTGCGTTGATTGGGGTCGAGCATGGATATGCCCAAGATATCGGATGGCAAAAGGTCAGGTGTAAATTGGATGCGTTTAAAGGTGACATCGACAGATAAGGCTAGGGCTTTAGCTAGGGTAGTTTTACCTGTACCGGGATAATCTTCTAGGAGGACGTGCCCGCCACTTACAAAGGCTGACAGCAATTTCCTGATTGCTGCTGATTGCCCTTTCACCACTTTTTGAATGTTGTTGGAAATCCTTTGATAAATTTCTCTGCCCGACTGAGCGTGATTTTCTGTAATTGCTTTATCCATTATTTATTGTGTTCGTAGCGTTCGGTTACTGTCCCGCTGATTGGCTTGTGCCGATCGATTTAACTATTTACAGCATTTTTCCAATAAGTATAAGTTTTTAAACCAATACTTTCTTTGTTTTCGTTATAGATATCATCTAAACATTTGAAAAGAGCTAAAGCGTAATTCTTTAATCCCAACTCTGTCAAACTTGTGAGAATTCTAGTCAGCCGCAGGTAGTTGTGATTAAAGTGTTCAATCCACTCTCTTTTTCTTGACAAATATTCATCGGATTTTGCAATTACAATTTCTGCGTTTTCCCCTTCGCGGCATTCCATCCCGTAAAATGCCAGCATGACTTTTAGAGATTTGACTAAGCGATTTCTCAACTCTTCACTGGTTCTAAAAGCTTGAATCACCTCATCATTTAAAGTCGGAGCACTGGAATTAAAGCGACTCTTTTCTCTCAGGGGAAACAGCCATTGAATGTAATTGTGCACGGATTCCAGCTTCTGGTAATCCCACGACCAAATATCCTCGATCGCCCGACCTTGTGAATCAGGCTGCTGACCGAGGTAGAATGCTAAAATTTTGTTTTGTTTGGTTGAATCACTCATTAGTTTCTTCACGGGCGGGCAGGATGCCCACCCCACAATAAAATTTAATTTTTCTGTGGAACAGGCATCCTGTCTGTTCTGGAAAATGGTGCAATATCTGAATTTTAAGCGAATTTAGGCTGCTTCGCCAGGGGTTTAAACCCCTGGCGGCTTCGCGGGCTTTACCGCAAAGTAACAAACTCTTCAGCAGTCGATGGGTGAATGCCAATAGTCGCGTCGAAGTCTTTCTTCGTAGCTCCCATATTAACAGCGATCGCCATTCCTTGAATAATCTCGCCCGCGTCTTTCCCAACCATGTGCACGCCCAAAACTCTGTCAGTATTAGTCTCAACTATTAACTTGACAAAAGTTTTCTCATCTGCACCGGTCAAAGCGTGAAACATCGGCCTAAACTTGGCTGTGTAGCACTTAATTGAGTCGGGGAACTTTGCTCTAGCCTGCACTTCGTTTAAGCCCACTGTACCTGCTTCCGGCTGAGAAAATACCGCTGACGGGACATTTTCGTAACTGATTGCTCTCGGATTGTTGCCAAATTCAGTATCTGCAAAAGCCCGTCCTTCGGCGATCGCAATTGGCGTTAAATTGATGCGGTTGGTGCAATCTCCCACTGCAAAAATGTGCGGCTGACTGGTGCGGCTGTCTTTGGTAACTGCGATCGCACCTTTATCTGTTTCTACTCCCGCATTTTCTAAACCCAATTTGTCTAAATTAGGCTGACGCCCGGTAGCGCACAACAGCGCGTCTACTATTAGCGTTCCTTCGGATGTTCCAGACAGAGTTAATTTTAAGCCTTCTGGGGTTTTCTCAATGTGGTTGATTGAGCTTTCGGTCAAAATGTTTATTCCGTGCTTAATCATTCCTTCTTGCACGTTGGTGCGAATTTCTGTGTCAAATTCGTTCAAAATTAAGTCACGGCGGATGATTTGAGTTACTTGGCTTCCCAAGCCGTTCATAATGCAAGCAAATTCGACGCCGATGTAGCCTCCTCCCCAAATTGCCAACCGTTTTGGCTGCTCTTTTAGTAGGAAGATTTCGCGAGAGGTAATCGCGTGTTCGATGCCGACAATTGGGACTCTTTGCGCTTCTCCGCCGACTGCAACTAAGATTTTGGCTGCGGTAAATTTTTTGTCGCCAACTTCGACGGTGTGGGGGTCAATAAATTTCGCGTATCCTGAGATTAATTCGACTCCGGCTTTTTCGAGGAAGCTGATATGCAGTTTGCTCAGCCGCCGCACTTCTGTGTCTACCGTGGTGACGAGTTTTTCCCAATCGAAACTGCTTTCTACTGGACTCCAACCGTAGCCCACCGCATCTTCGTAAAGGTGCGAAAATGTTGAGGCGTACACCATGAGTTTTTTGGGGACACAGCCGCGAATTACGCAGGTTCCGCCTACTAAGTCATTTTCGGCGATCGCCACTTTTGCGCCGTAGGATGCTGCTCGCTTGGAACTCGCCAATCCGCCGGAACCCGCACCTATCACAAACAAGTCGTAGTCGTATGTCATAATTGTCTGTACCTTCTTATCGCCCACTTACCAATTTTACGCTTTACTTTTCTTAATGATATCTCAAAAAAATTTTGTTTTTTTTGGGGAGCCACTACTTTACTGTTTGCGATTGATATGGTATTATTAAATAATAGGATATTATACGTTAATTTTAAAATTACTCACACTTCCATTATTAGATTATAACACAAGCGATCGACAAGAAACATATAAAAATGTAACTATTTTCGAGCCGCAGCCAAGAATAAAAGAGCTAATTGTCGATCGCTCGTTATAGCCGAGTCGAACTCCCGTAAATCCCTGTAAAAAAGCGCAACTTTGATGCTCTTCCCGATTTTTAAGGGGTAGTAGGGGGCAACAATCAGGGGCGATCGGGGCTAATCGCAGGGCAGCGATAGAAAACTGATACTACCCTAACCTATCGGGCCAATCACGGGAGATTATTACCCTACAGTTTTTGATAATTTCATCAATCGTTGATAATTGCTATATTATAAACATAAATTAATTCTCGGGCTAGCTTTATGATCGATTGGCTTGTGATCTGGGGAGTGACGCAAGGAGTTGGCATTCTCGTTCAACCCATCTTAGAAGACTTGATCAAAGACGGCGCGAAGGATTTTGCTAAAGATTTTTTTAAAGATTCTCTGAAAAACGTCTTCTTAGGCGAAAAAGACCCCCGACAAGTCGCAGCGGGCAAAGCGATCAAAAAGTTTTTGGAGTTGGTGCAACAGCAGTTAAAAATAGCCGGACTTCCCCCCGAGGAAATTAAGCGGTATATTAAAGATGTTAAACAGTTTATCAATAACAAGTCAGTTAAGGAAATTTTGGGCAAGGCTTTTGAGAGCGATCGCGAATCTCTCGATGCAGAACTTCTCGAACAAACCTGGACTCAACTAGATTTAACTTCTTTACCGCCAAGATTTAAGTGGCAAACCATCGCCAATCAGTATCTGGCAGAAGTTCAAGAAATTCTATTTGACTCAAAAGACTTGCGCGATATCTTGAATGCTCAAAATCTGGATAGCATTCAGAAAAATACTCAAGAAACGGCGGGGATTATCCCCGATTTTGACTTGAGGCAATATCAAGAAGCTCTGTGCGAGCGTTACAGCAATCTCAATTTAAGCAGCGTCGATCCCAATACCTACGATTATCGGGAAAAGCTGAAGGTTTGGCAAATCTTTATTTTCCAAGATGTGCGATCGATTTACGAATCATTTCTGCCTCAAGCTTACGAAATTCCTAAAGAACATCAACGGCGGCTGCAAGACAGCAATCAATTAGACGCGATCGATCTAGAAAATTTAGAGAAATATCGGCGCGGTTATTTTTCTCAGCCGATCGTATCCGTGTTAGATGTTATCAATGACAAGCAAAAGTATCCCTACATTGTTATTTTAGGCGATCCGGGTTCTGGCAAGTCTACTCTGTTACAATATTTAGCATTAAACTGGGCGCGATCGCCCTTAAATAGCGGGACATCTCTGCCGATTCCGCTGCTAATAGAATTGCGGACTTACATTCGCAGCGGGGAATCAGGAGATTGCAAGAACTTCCTCGAATTTTTCCATCAAAGTCCCGGTTCAATTTGTCACTTGAATCAGCATCAATTGCAGGAACAGCTTAAAGCAGGCGAGGCTGTGGTGATGTTCGACGGGTTAGATGAAATTTTCGATTCCGGGAAACGAGAAGATGTAATTACGGCGATTCATCGGTTTACCAATGAGTATCCCGGCGTGCGGGTGATTGTCACGTCTCGGATTATTGGTTACAAACCTCAACGGTTGCAAGATGCAAGGTTTCATCACTTTATTCTCCAAGATTTGAACGCGGAACAAATTCAGGATTTTGTTCGCCGCTGGCACGAATTAACTTTTACTGATGCTGGGGAAAAAGCGCGAATTCGCGATCGCATGGAAAGAGCATTAGCGTATTCATCAACGATTAGAGATTTAGCGGGTAATCCGTTATTGTTGACGATTATGGCGATTTTAAATCGAAGTCAAGAATTGCCGAGAGACAGGGCGGAACTTTACAATCAAGCTTCGCGGGTATTGCTTTATCAATGGGATGTGGAAAGGTCTTTAGTAGAAGATAGCAGGCTCGATCCGAAAACTATTGATGCTAAAGATAAGCAAGAAATGCTGCGGCGAGTCGCTTACGAAATGCAAGCAGCACCTGAAGGGTTGGCTGGCAATATTATTAGTGCGGAAGATTTGGAGAATACCCTGACAGCATATCTGAAGAATAAAGATTTCTATCGACCCAAAGAGCGGGCAAAGTTGATAATTAACCAACTGCGAACTCGCAACTTTATTTTATGTTATTTGGGTGCGGATACTTATGGGTTTGTGCATCGAACTTTTTTGGAATATTTCTGTGCGTCGGAGGTTGTATATCGATTTGAAAAAACGCGCCAACTTTCTTTAAATGAGTTGAAAACCGAAGTTTTTGGCACGCACTGGGATGATGAATCTTGGCAGGAAGTTTTGTGCTTGATTGCGGGATTGATAGATGGACGGTTTACAGGGAAATTGATTGAGTTTTTGATTGAGCAGTCTGAGGAATTTGAAAATTGCCAGAGCCTGTTTTTGGCTGCAAAGTGTTTGAACGAGGTGAGAGATAGAAAAAATATTGCTGGGATTGATAGTGAATTGCTTGAACGTTTAAAAGATTTAACGAAGTGTGTTCTCAGCGAGCAGAGCATAGCTCTTCATGTAAATGGCAAAGAAATTGAACTGGTTAGAGAAATTCATACTCAAGCAGTAAGTGCGATCGCCTTTACGTGGAAAGATGACCCTAAAACCTTACTTTGGCTCAAACAACTGGCTGAATCTGATGAGGATAATTGGGGTGTGCGATATTCCGCGATCCAAGAATTAGCAAGGGGATGGAAAGATGATTCCGAAACCTTACCTCTCCTCAAACAACTGGCTCAATCTGAAGATGACAATTGGGCCGTGCGACAGGCAGCAGTCCAAGAATTAGTACGGGGCTGGAAAAATGACCCGGAAACTTTACCCATTCTCAAACAAATAGCTCAATCTTATGATGATTCCTTTGTGCGACGTTTAGCAGTCCAAGAATTAGCATACGGATGGAAAGATGACCCTGAAATCTTACCTATTATCAAACAAGTAGCTCAATCTAGTGGTTGTAAGAGTGTGCAAAGTGCAGCAATTAAAGAATTAGTACGATGGTGGAAAAAAGACTCTGAAACCTTACCTATTCTCAAACAACACGCTCAATATGATGATAGTTCATATGTCCGAGAAACAGCACTTCAAGAATTAGCACGAGAGTGGGGAGATGACCAGGAAATCTTAGATATTCTCAAACAACGCGCTCAATATGATGATGATGCGGATGTCCGAGAAGTAGCAGTCCAAAAATTAGCACGTGGGTGGAAATATGACCAGGAAATCTTACCTATCCTCAAACAATGCGCTCAATATGACGATGATTCAGATGTACGATTTGCCGCATTACTAGAATTAGCACGTGGGTGGAAAAATGACCCAGAAACCTTATCTATCCTTAAACAACGCGCTCAATATGATGATGATTTCCGGGTGAAATTTTTAGCACTTACAGAGCTAGCATATGGGTGGAAATATGAACCAGAGATATTTGAGGGGTTATGCGATATTGCTATCAATCATCCTTTTGAACGTCAGTATAGCTTCCAATATCATCCTAGAAAAGTAGCACTTGAAATCATGGTCGAGCAATACTCCGATTACCCACAAACTTTAGAAATACTTCGCCATCTATTTGCCAACGATCCAGATGAAGAAGTCTGGCAGTTTGCCCACGAAAAGTTGACCGAATTAGAGAACCTGTGATACAAACACAAAAAGCAGAAAGACAATATGATTGTAGCTACTAATATCCCCAAAGCTTATGCAGAAATAGTTGATTTTTTGGCGACGACCATACTTCCCACAGCCTTATTAACTTTCAACTCTCGGAGGAAGCAAAAGAGCATATCACCGACCTAATTTATGCCCACAATAATCAAGGCTTGACCCGCGCTGGAAAAACCAAAATAGATAACTATCTAGTGCTAGAACATCAGATGACTCTCATCAAACAACTCACAAACACGTCGTTAAAGATTTAGTTTTTTTATATCTCGTCAATTAGCGTCCAAACGATCGCCACTCCAGCCGCCAAAACCGATAAGAAGTGTTAACTTAGTAGTTAGTTGTGTCGATCGCACAGAAAAAAAATGCCTGAACTACAAACCGATACATACCAAGACCTCGACCCGCAAGTCCTCTCAAAGCCCGTTGTTGTCGGTCTGGAAGAGGTAACAAAAGTTTACGGGATTGGCGACCTGGAAGTTCGCGCCTTAAACGGCGTCAGCTTGACGGTAAGACAAGGAGAATATTGCTCGATTATGGGCGCATCGGGTTCCGGCAAATCTACAGCTATGAATATTATCGGCTGTCTCGATCGACCTACGAGCGGCAGTTACTACTTAGACGGCGTAGATGTCGCCCAAATGCCAGAAGAAGAATTAGCCGGAATTCGCAATTTAAAATTAGGTTTTGTCTTCCAACAATTTCACCTGTTGCCTCAATTGACAGCATTAGAAAATGTCATGTTACCGATGGTATATGCCGGCATTCCCGCAGCGGAAAGACGCGAACGGGGAGTAGATGCTTTAACAAAAGTAGGCCTGGAAAGTCGTCTGCAAAACAGACCGAATCAACTATCAGGAGGACAGCAGCAGCGCGTAGCCATTGCCAGGGCTATTGTCAACCGTCCCGTGTTGTTGCTGGCTGACGAACCTACAGGTGCATTGGATACAAAAACTACTCAAGAAGTAATGGATATTTTTACCGAATTCAACGAAAGCGGGATGACTGTTGTTATGGTAACGCACGAACCCGAAGTGGCGCGCCAAACTCGCCGCGTTGTCTGGTTCCGCGACGGTCAAGTTATTCACAATAATCTCAACCCCGAAGAGCTTTCACACGCAGTATTTTAGTATAAATTTCGGTGAAAATTCGGCGATTGAAATCGCTTCTAAAGAAACGAAGTCCGCCTGCGCGGACTAAAAAATCAAGAGGGTATCAGTCCTCATAGCGAGGGCTTTAGCTATTAGGCAGGGGTTTTCAACCCCTGGCGGACTAATAGACAAAACGCCAGATATGTGATTAATGAAAAGCACTCGGAAAAGTTTCCCAAACTCGATCGACAAAATCTCTAAGTTGCCGAGATGCGATCGCCCCATCTTTTTTCTCAGAGTCCAGAGACTGCAACTGAGTCAACAGCGAAATTACCTCTGTATCTAAAGCCGCCCGAAACAAACTCCGCGGCCACAGCAAATCAGCACCATCTCGCAAATCGGATAAAGTGTATTCTTCCGACCATTGCGCCGATAAATCCTTCCCCGACGCCGATACAACTAACATCAAAGGGCGCACCCAACAAACTTGACGTGCCTCAACCACTTGGATTACCTCGGAATGCAGGCACGCATCTCCACATTCTAAACTGACAATTTGACCAGGCTTAAAGTTCAAAGCACAACCCATTAATGCTCACACTTAATACAGACATAACAAAGCAGCCAAATAAGTGCTGCATCTCTTCAGAGCACCCTAAAACATTATATCATAATTCCTTCTTCCTTCTTCCCCCTTCCTTCTTCCCCCTTCCTTCTTCCTTCTTCCTTCTTCTCAACTTTCATCAAGTTTTTTAAGAGCCATTTCGAGCTCGGCTGTCAACAATCGTGCTTCTTTTTTACCACCGCCACCATTGGCATAATCCGCCACGCAAATCGGAGAACCGATCGCAATTTTTACCTGAGAACCCCATTTAGGAATGCGCGGACGATAGCGGATACTCATCGGTACAATTTTCACCCCCAAACCCGGTTTGCTCAACTCTGCTTGCATTGCCAAACGCGCCAATCCCGGCTTAATCGGATGAACTTCGCCATCCTGAAAAATACCGCCTTCGGGAAAAATCACCAACATTTCCTTGTCGAGGAGTAGTTCCACCCCATAACGGAGACTGCCAATTGCCGGATGCTTGAGATCGACAGCAAACCCCCCCAAATGTCTGATGAACCAACCTTGCACTCCTTTGACCTCATCAGCAGTTACCATAAACCGCAAATCGCGTCCAGTCACCTTCTGTCCCGTTGAATAGGGCATCATCAGGGCATCCCACCGGGATCGGTGCGTAGGGGCTAAGATGACAGGTCCATCTTTCGGCAAGTGCTCCTGTCCGGTTACCTCAATCTTGCCAAAATGAAACGGTAGGACAACATAGTGACCTAGCGGATAGAGCAAGGAGGTTAACCAAGGAGAAACGCGAGAGGTATTAGATGCTACCTTGGCAGGCATTGGCTTCACTAGAGATGATTTACTGGACTCAACGGCGATCGTGGCGGTGTGGGGCATAGCAATTAAGCTGCTTTATCGAGATCTAAAGTCTAAAGTAAGGTGTTGGCCAAATCTTTAGTTTTTAGATCGGGACACTTTTGCTATTGGCCTTGTGCCGATCGAGCGATCGCGCCCGCAAGAGATAATCTCTAACAGGTAAAACCTCAGCCAACCGGACAGCACTAATGCAGAGCAGTCGGCCGCCTCGAAAGCTTGAGCGGGCAATTACGGATCTATTATTCCAGTTAAAGGTCAATTTCGATTAAACATCGCCCCGAAGAAAGTAAAAAATTTTACCTGTTAAATTTTCCGGCGTGCTTCAAACCAAGAAAGCAACTGATCGCGGCAAACAGACTCCATAATACCGCCAAGCACCTCTAAGCGGTGACACGAATGCGCGCTATCTGGAATATTAGCCGCAGTCCGAATCGTGCCAGTTTTCGGGTCATCTGCTCCGTATACCAGCAGACCAATCCGAGCTTGGACGATCGCACCAGCGCACATCGGGCAAGGTTCCAGCGTTACGTAGAGCGTGCATTGGTTAAGATGCCAGTCTTGCAAAACTTTGCCGGCAGCCCGCAAAGCCAAGATTTCAGCGTGAGCAGTCGGATCGCAATCTCGCTCTCGCCGATTTTGCGCTTCGGCAATCAATTTGCCAGTACCGTCAACAATTGCAGCACCCACGGGTACTTCACCGGCATCACCGGCTGCTTGCGCCAGTTCCACAGCCCTAGTCATCCAGCGTTTGTGAATAAAATAAGTAGTATCACTAATAGACAACGGCTCAGCTTTACAATTCACGTCATACCTAAGTAACAGAAAAACTTAAGATCGATAAATAAAGTTACATTACAGCTTAATCGAGAGTCTTTAATTATGGACACCACTACGATTACCACTGAAATTGTTGAGCTGTTGTGCCGCATTAGCCGACAGAAGCTGCGCGAACAAGATATCACTCCTTTGGTAGTGTTTCTGACGGCTCTAATTTCCATCCTGCGCGGAGTGATGATTATTGACAGGACGATCGCAGTTGAAGAAGAAGAACGGTTGCAAAAGACTCTCAAAGCCTTTGCCAGTGGCGACCGCGATCGGGTAGAACTAATTCAGCGCCTTGTCAAAGGAATCTCCAAACAGCAGGTTTACTTCAACCCCACGGAATTGCTAACCCTGACAGCTTTGTTCTCAGAATCAGAAAAGCTCTTGCTCATCGGTTCCGGCTACGAAATGTCAGCGGCAGACGGACACATCGATATGCGGGAGCAAATGTACTTACAGTCGATCGCAAATCGGCTCGGCCTCGACTCCAGACACATTGCAGTCATAGACACTTTATTTACTAAAGAAGGAACCCTCGACTCAGAAGCTTTTGCCGAAGTTAAAGCTTTACTCGATCCCAGCGAATTCGAGTCCCGCGATCCGGTATTTGGCAAAGCAGCAAAGCACTTGCTGAGTATTTTACTCCGCCAATAATCCAGCGCATATAAATTTTGGGGCAGTCAAAGTAGTGAGAGGAGTTCGAGGATTTGACGCTGTTTCCAATTGAGAGGGAAATTGGGCGCTCTTACCCTCAAAAACCGGGTTGTTTAACCCCTACCAAGAGCGTTGCACGGCATATGTTGATCAAAAACCAGGTTTCAGCCTAAGTCCCGCTTTATTTTTTTTGCAAGAGTCGATCGACCTTTGTATCCCATTGAACCGAATCAATCTAAAATCTAAAAGCGACTTGTCGCTGCCTTGATAGACCCAGCTTGGTCTCAAATCTAAAATTGATTGATTATGCAAATTGAATGGCAAACCGCCAAAACCTACGAAGACATTCTCTATCACAAAAGCGGCGGCACCGCCAAAATTACCATCAATCGACCTCACAAACGGAACGCTTTCCGTCCCAAAACCGTGCTGGAACTGTGCGATGCCTTTACTGATGCCCGCGAAGACACAAAAATCGGCGTTGTCCTTTTCACCGGTGCAGGGCCTCATACAGACGGCAAATACGCCTTTTGCGCCGGCGGCGACCAAAGCGTACGGGGTTCGGCGGGATATGTAGACGAAGGTGGCATACCCCGGTTGAACGTGCTCGACTTGCAGAAGTTGATTCGATCTATGCCCAAAGTTGTAATTGCTTTAGTTGCAGGTTACGCAATTGGAGGGGGTCACGTTCTGCACTTAATTTGCGACTTGACGATCGCTGCTGACAATGCTATTTTCGGACAGACCGGCCCCAAAGTAGGCAGTTTCGACGGTGGTTTCGGAGCTAGCTATCTCGCCAGAGTCGTCGGCCAGAAAAAAGCCAGAGAAATTTGGTTTTTGTGTCGCCAGTACAGCGCGCAGCAAGCCCTAGAAATGGGTTTAGTCAACTGCGTCGTGCCCGTCGAACAACTCGAACTAGAAGGCATTCAGTGGGCTCTTGAAATTTTAGAAAAAAGTCCGATCGCGATTCGCTGTTTGAAATCCGCTTTTAATGCCGACTGCGACGGTCAAGCCGGTCTGCAAGAACTGGCAGGAAATGCCACTTTGCTGTACTATATGACCGAGGAAGGCGCCGAAGGCAAACAAGCCTTTTTGGAAAAACGGCAACCTGATTTTAGTCAATATCCTTGGCTGCCATAGCTGTATGGAGAAATCAGTTTTTTTTATGCGCTCATATTAAAGTAGATGCTGCTGATTTTTATGAGTTAGTAAACCCAAATGCACCCGATCGTCCAAAAGTGTCAGTATTGATGCCAGTTCCCAAAAAGAATGAAACTGCTTTGTCAGATCCAAACCATGATAATGATCAGTGATTTCCCAATCTAAAATCGAAAATGGTATTAGCTATCCTGCTGCCGACTAACTAAACTGAGACTGCTGCTGCCGATTTTTCGGTTAACGTTGTGCCTGTAAGCTGGCAGGCATAGCGCTCGGAAAGAGTGACGGTGGCATCCTGCAGCGTCAGAGTCGATTCTTGCCACAGTCCAATTTCTTCTATCTTTTCCCAAGATGACCTAAAAGGCGAAACCGCTAAAGCACAAGCTTTCCAGTGACTTTGAACCGGCCCGCTTAGTAGAGCGCAAACACCTCCGCGTCTGCCCTCAGGCGTATAGTGACGGCAGTGACCACAAGCTGAAGTTAAAGGTGAAGTTAATGAGGTTTGCATAAAAGTTCTTAGGGAAATCATTTTCATCTCTAATTCTCCTTTGTAGAGCTAGCTGGTTTTAGAGCATCCCAACCTTTATGCTGTCAGGGTTGTAGCGATCCCCAAAGCATAAATAAATTTTATAATTTATTTATAATCTCGTTATATATAGAAACAATTAGCTCGGTGCTTGCTCATTGTATAGGTAAAAACACAGGTTAAAAGTTTATAAAGGCGTTAGGGATCAAGAAAAAGTACAAATGCCCAAGGAGTATGAGAGGTCACAAATAAGTGGTAGCTCAGGATACAAAAAGTGGCTGAGAGTGTCGCTAACTAGCCTCCGGGAAACAGCAATAATTAAGTTTTCAAATGAAAATGAAAAATAGCTGCAGGCGATCGACAGCAGGCGATCGGGCCCCTGTTGCATTGACGCCAAAAGTAGCTAATCATAAAATAGGCAATTTTTCAAGCTTCTTGTTTATATCTACCAAAATTTTGGGGTGAGAGCCTCGACCATAAGCGGGCGACTTTAATTGGCTCTAAGAAATCCTTAGACGATTTGTAGACTTGCTGTATGCTAAGTCAAGGAGGTGAAGCAAGTGTTTAATTTGACGTTTGAATTTAAGTTGAAGCCCACAGCAACACAAATAGCAGTTTTTGAAGATTGGCTAGAACAGTGCCGCAAGGTGTACAACTATGCCCTAAGAGAACGCAAAGACTGGTACAACTCACGCAAATGTCAGATCAACTCTTGCTCCATTCACTCCGAGTATATTATTCCTGCTGAGGTAGCTAGACCGACATATTCAAGTCAGTGCAAGGCTTTAACAGCATATAGGAAGACCAGCCCCGCATTGCAGCGAGTCAACGCTCAGGTGTTGCAACAAACGCTGCGGAGATTGGAAAAAGCTTTCGTCAGTATGTGGGAGCAAAATCACGGGTTTCCTCGGTTCAAAAAACAGGGGGCTTTGAGGTCTTTGAGTTTCCCACAGTTGGGTACAACTTTCCATCAAGGCAACCGCTTTAAATTGCCTTTAATTGGCTCAATAAAATTTTGTCAGTCGCGTCCCATCCCCCAGGGCGCAATCGTCAAACAAGCTCGCGTCGTTAGACGGTCTAGTGGCTGGTATATAATTTTGACTTTGCAATGGGATGTCTCAATTCCCGATATCATTCCTCATGGCAATCCCGTAGGAATTGATGTAGGGTTGACTAATTTGATTGCAACTTCTAACGGGCTTTTAATTAAAAGAACGAGGTTTTTTGCTGACGCCGAATGCAAGCTTAAATTGCTGCAACAGCGCGTTACTAGAAAAAAAATCGGGTCAAATAATTGGAAAAAGGCTCAGAAAAAAGTCGCCTTGCTGCATGAATACGTGGCAAACTGCCGAAAAGATTGGCATCGCAAGTTGTCACATCAAATCTGTGATGACGCGGGTATGGTGTTTGTCGAAGACCTTAATCTGGTCGGACTGAAAGCGGGGATGTTAGGTAAGCACTGCTTAGATGCTGGGTTTGGGCAATTCTTCAACATATTGGAGCAAACTTGCTTTAAGCGCGGTGTGTATTTCCAGAAAGTAGATGCTAAAAAGACTAGCCAAATCTGTCCCAATTGCCTTAACGAAACAGGCAAAAAAGAGTTATCAGAACTCACTCACTCGTGTCACAATTGCGGCTATACAACCGACAGAGATGTCGCAGCCGCACAAGTAGTTCTCAAGCGAGGACTTGCAGCCGTAGGACATACGGTCAAGATGCTTGCCGAGGGTAAATTCATTGGAATCCCTGCGAAGCAAGAATCCCCACGCCTTTAGGCCCGGGAGTGTCAAAATCAAAACATTAAAATTAATTCAGAGGCGGTAGGAGTTTTGCTAATGAGTAAGCGTTCTTCGGTTGAATCCCCAAATCATCAATCCTCTTCAACCCCAATCAAGCCTGCTTTGCAAGCAGTCCTGGGGAGTCTAGATGTAAACCTAGAAGCAGAACTGACCACATACAGAAGGCACAGGAGGCGCGCCGAACAGTGGGTGTCGCCCTCAGTTCGTACCGGCAAGCAAACAGCCACAACCGAGCAACAGCTAGCCCAAAATTTGGCGGCGGAGACTCCAGAGGAAACTCAGCAGCCGCTATCGCTGCCCCTATCCCTTGCCGGCACTCAGGGTGATGCCCCGCTAGCAACTACCAGGGGTGGCACAAAACTATCTAGCAGTGCCTTTGCACCCAACAATTATCTCGAATCAAGCGAAAAACTGATCGAAAGTTTGGACGAGTCAAAAGCTGAGCCTGCGGTCGAACGCAGTTTAGCCGCCAGTTTGTTAACTCCCTTGGGACTGAGTTCGATGCTGTTGTTTTTGCTGTCGTGCACAGCTTTGGGCTACGCAGTCATGTACCCGTCAAATCTAGTTAAGATGGCTGGCCTGAACCGTTTGCTCGATCGCACCTCACCCTCTCCAAGCGACAGTCCCGCCTCTAGTTCCACCTCAGACACCAGCACCAAGGAACTGCCGAAAGCTCCAAATCTGGTATCCAAGGAATTTGTCGAGCTAGATTTGAGCACTCTCAGCAATGTTAAGCCGACAGTCAGCCCGATTCCTTCCCCGTCACCAAAAGCATCAATCCCGCCAACTCCGCCAGCGCCTCCGGGCCCCAGCGGGGCTGTGCCGATTCCTACAGAAGACGGCAACCCGGCCAGAGGCAGGGAACAAGGACTCAACAATCTGAGCACGGCTTTGCTTCCCACTCCCAGCCCCAGCGCCGCGCAGCCTGTGCCGACACTGCCGACACTGCCTCCAACACCCTCCCCAGCCCAGCCAGCAGCCACATCCCCGGCGACAGCATCCCCGGCGACAGCATCCCCAGCCGCCGCAGCCCCGCTGGGAAGGCCTGCACGGGCTGCCGACGGTTTCTATTACGTTGTCACCGATTACACCGACGAAAAATCGCTCCAGCAAGCCAGAAGAGCAGTTCCGGATGCCTACGTGCGGAACTTCTCAAAGGGTGTCAAGATCCAAATGGGGGCCTTGAACGATCCGGCCTCAGCAGAACGTTTGGTGAAAGAACTCCAAGAAAAAGGGGTGAAGCCACAATACTATCAACCATAAATTAGGCAAAGACAATTAAACTAATGATCGGGGAGTAGGTTGGGCCGAGGCACGAACCCTCCGTTTCGCTTCACCCAACATTTGCTCAGTTTTGATGGGTAATGCTCGCGCCCTACCCATCTTAAAAATAATCATGACGACCTAACTTAGAGGGAATTAAAATTTCACAATTAAAAATTAAAAATACGATTGAGGAGTTTTCATTTTTAATTGTTAATTCTGATTTCTCTGTCTTAATTCTAAAGTTGAAAATCGGGAGACGGGCAAAATGGGATTATTCGATCGCCTATGGCGAGTGATTCGAGCCAATATTAACAGTTTGGTCGGGGCGGCCGAAGACCCAGAAAAAATTCTGGAACAGGCTGTAATGGATATGCAGGAAGATTTAGTGCAGCTCAGACAAGCTGTGGCAGGGGCGATTGCAGCTCAAAAACGCACTGAACGCCAGTGCTCCCAAGCTGAGTCTACAGCAGCAGAATGGCATCAGCGGGCCCAGCTAGCTTTGCAAAAAGGCGAGGAAAATTTGGCGCGGGAAGCTCTGACGCGCAAGAAATCTTATCAAGAAACGGCAACGGCGATGAAAGCCAGTCTCGGACAACAGAACGCTGTTGTGACTAAACTTAAAGAAAATATGCGGGCGCTCGAAAGTAAAATTTCCGAGGCAAAATCTAAAAAAGATATGTACATTGCCCGAGCTCGATCGGCGGCATCGTCGGAAAGGCTGCAAGAAATGATGGGCAATCTCAGTACCGGCAGCGCTTTGAGCGCGTTTGAACGGATGGAAGAGAAAGTCATGCAGCTAGAAGCTCGCTCCGAAGCAATCGCAGAACTCGGAACTAACGATTTAGAAAAGAAGTTTCTCTCTCTCGAAGGTGCCGACGATGTGGATACTGAGTTGGCGGCGATGAAAGCACAAATGCTTCCGGGCAAGAATACACCCAAATTGCCGTCTAGCGAGCCGCCCGCATCCTGAACCCCAGCAGCAGAACAAGAGTCGGGACGTGCAAAAACTTCTCAACAGCCTAGCTAGAGATGGCTCGAAGCCTGTTGGGGAATTCCCGGATCGAAGTTAAACTCAATAGATAGGTGCATGAATAAGCTTGCCTGCATCACATTACTCGATCGCTTTAAACTGGATTTATCTGTCTGCAAAAATTGCCAAAAACTAAATCTCACTAAAAATCTGACAAGAGTGAATTTCACAACTGCGGGCTAGGGCTATCAAGCCTGCTTTCCGCCTACCTTCGTACACCTCACCCAGGAAAAATAGCATTATGGGATTATTTGACCGCATTAGCCGAGTCGTCAAAGCCAATCTTAACGATCTGGTAAATAAAGCTGAAGACCCGGAAAAGATTTTAGAACAGTCCGTTACGGATATGCAGGAAGACTTGGTGCAGTTGCGTCAGGCCGTTGCCAGCGCGATCGCTACTCAAAAGCGCACCCAGACTCAGTACAATCAAGCTGAATCTCAGTCTAACCAGTGGCAGCAGCGCGCTCAGCTAGCCCTGCAAAAAGGAGACGAGACTTTAGCGCGGGAAGCGCTGGTTCGCAAAAAGTCTCACGCTGAAACGGCGGCTACGCTGAAAGCCAGTCTGGATCAGCAATCGGCTCAGGTGGAAAGTCTCAAGCGCAACTTGATCGGTTTGGAGAGCAAAATTTCCGAAGCTAAGACGAAAAAGGATATGCTCAAAGCGAGGATATCCGCTGCTAAGGCTCAGGAACAGCTCAACAATACCATTGGCACATTGAATACTGGCAGTTCAATGGCAGCTTTTGATCGCATGGAAGAAAAAGTTTTGCAGATTGAAGCTCGCGCGGGGGCTTCGGCAGAATTGGCCGCCGGCGGCAGCAATTTAGAGGAACAGTTCCGCTTGCTCGAAAGCGGCGGTGATGTTGACGACGAGTTGGCTCAGATGAAAGCTCAACTGACCGGAGGTTCTGTGTCTCAAGGTCAATTGCCGGCTGCGGGTAAAACGGCAGCAGCTAGTAGCTCGGAGTCGAGCCCGGTGATTGACGCTGAGTTGGAAGAATTGCGATCGCAGCTCAATAAAATGTAGTAATCTCTATCAAAATTTACCTATTTCTCAGATCGCAGGTTTGATACAGCGTATTCCAGGTTGATGAAGTGTAGGGACAAAGGCTTTCGCCGTGTCCCTACGGGGATAGAACGATAGGCGGGGTACTTCATAAACGTCGAATCTGCTGTAGAATGATCCGCCGACCTACAGGGCTAGCTTGGGAGGTCGGAGTTTTTTTAGTTATTTTTGTATACACAAAGAATGGCTTTTGTCAACCATCTTTATATTGACTTAAGGAATGAAGTGTTTAAACCCACATTCCGCAGATATTTAGACAAATTTAATAGTTTTAAATTGGGAGGCATAAAGCCATGAAATCATTTGTGACAAGTTAAGAAAAAGTGCAAATTGTCAAGGGGGTAGACCAAACAAGGTAAAATAGGATGAAACCTTTACGGGGCAAGCAGTTGAGCCATAGTTGAACCAGTTATGAGTAGCAAAAAAAGAATTAACCGAGATCATGCAAAGAAAAAAAATAGTCCCCAAATAGAAAATGAAGCGATTGCGAATCATTTGGAAGATTTATTAATTCCAGCAATGGCTGCTCAAAAAACTTTTTATCGCCAACTAAATTTAAGAGATAGGATTCTGACACTACCATTAATGATCAGGGTAAGCTGTTGCACATTTAAACTGTGATACAAGCATTACCCTTATTTTTGATTTTGCGACCCCATTTAATTATTAATTGCCCTTCATTTAAGAGGCGGTGCAATAAATACTCTAGTTCTTCAATAGATGTAAAAAGTCGATTGGCAATATATTCTTTTGTCGAATGCCATACTAATTCAGCTAAGTTATAGTCTGGGCTGTATTCGGGGAGGAATTCTAAATGAAGATTAGGCATTTCTGTTTCAATTATTTTCAGGTACTCTTCTTTCTTATGAAAACTAGCATTATCAAGAATAATCACTATTTTCGCTCCTTTTTCAGCAAATTCTGAGGCTTGATTACGGGTGCATCTCACTTTGGCAAATACATCAAATTGAAAGTTGACCGTTGAGATAAGCACAGCGAAGAGAAAGGATAGAGGGAACGCTCTCAATTTTCCATTGCGCTCCTGATATTTTCACCCTGAACCCAATTCGTTTAATAATTGATTCAACTGTTCCCGAACCTATCGAACTTATGGACTCTTCTTTATAGTATTGGTAGTTGACTATTCGGCAGCGATGGGTCTCTAAATAGTTACAAAATGTTTTAAATCCTTTTTTTTTCCTCTCTTTCAATAGATTGATAACTTCATCTATTTTACCTTGCCACAACATATTTTCTGCTAGTTTTAAACGTTTTAGCGAACCTCCTACCTTGTAAAGATTTTCTTTCAGATGATACCAATCTAAGATTTCTTGTCTTTGTTCAGTATCTCCTATTTCTTGAAATATTTTCCAAATTCCCGCATGACCATCTCCTAGGCAATACATAGGATGTAGTAATTTT
>NZ_JAUBPU010000098.1:0-13111 GCF_036700885.1 Microcoleus sp. S13_B4 | reverse complement strand
AGGAACTAAGGCGATGGATGTTTTCATGTCTCTGGTGGCGACTACCCGCAAATTAGGAATTAGCTTTTTTGAATATATGCACGACCGTATTTCTTACCTGGGAAATATTCCATCTCTAGGGACGATTATTCGTCAACAATCTTCGGTTTATTCTCTGGGTGTGTCCTGGTTTGATTGAAGAAATTAAAAAAAATATAAAGGCTCTGAATTATTGGCCCTTGATTCCTGTAGTAAGTGTCGTATAAACCCACGGTTAATTGTGACTTGAGTGGCTAAAAAAGACTATGACATTCTTGATTTTATGATTAATAATATGTCATATTCTACCATGCTGTGCCTAGATTGTGAACCTTCTTTTTTTACTGTTACCCCGATTTATTGAGCGGATACCTCCTGACTATGGTAATGGAAATCGAAAAACCGATATATTACCTCAAATTGCAACTAATTAATTTCCCGAACTTTGACTAAGTTTGCTATCTCGTTTCAACATAAATTGATAAAATATCCCAAACAAAATCACCGCAATCATTCCCACGACTAAAGAACCTTCACCCTCATGCCAATATTTAAACAAATCTAGGCGATGAGATGCAACTAACAAAGCCATTCCCGCCACCCGAAAAGCATTAATAATAAAACCACACATAACAGCGACACCTATTACCAAAGCCTTATTTTGTTTAGTAGGAAACATCAACAAACAAACTACAGCTAAACCTAATAAGTAATTCATTGCCTCTATACCCGAACAACCCCCATTTACCACCACCCTTCCTGTCGGTAAAGCAACATAATTACCGTCTCGTGTTACATTAAAACCGATATACCACAAAGAATAATAAGCAAATTTAGCCGTAAGCGAGGTAATAAAATCCATTAAAGGTAACGTAAGGACACTGGGGGTTCCATGAAAAAATAATATTACCAATTCACGCCAATAGAGTTTTAAGTGCTGAAAACCTACCGCAAGTAGGCTCAAACCTAAACCCGACAAAAAAGGTGCAAGTCTTAAAAAAGGATCGTATTTAGTGGAAACCCCAGCACTTTTAAATAAAATAAAAACTATTAATAGCGTCCCTGCTACTCTAGACAATAGGTCACTTTTTATCTCACTCTCTTTGAGAATATCCTGTTTGTCCCAAAGCAGGGAACCCACAGCGGACCAAAAAACTATACTCATCCAAAAATGAGCAATATCCCCCAGTTTCCACAGGAGTGTCATATTCAGAGTTACTAAAGCTGTGGCGATAATGATGAGCCAAAAAAGTTTTCTCTTGAACATTTTAGATATTAGTTGATTGATGAGAGCCATACTTCGGACTGTTTTTGATTGCCAACCGTAGAATAAGGGTTTCCAGGATCTGCGGCAATCGAAGTACTAACGGAAAATCGCGGGTTTCAGACTACGAACTAAAAACAGTCCAGACTATTGTTAGATCATATCATCAAAATAGTAGGGGATGTGGACAACTCAGTAGCTTGAACCCCTCCTACGGAAAGGAGTCGGAGGATTTTAAGGGCAGTAAATCTTTGAGATGAGGTTAGTAGACGCTTTGGAATTTGACGAATGGTGAGACTCACAGGCAACGCATAGCTCAGCATTAGGACACCTAGTGGAAAGACGGCTACTCGAAATGATTGGTTGGATGCCTAGCACTTGCTTACTTGACCCCTGTAAGCAAATACGAAAAAGAGAGTGAATCAACAAAAATTAAAAATAAGTAGCCTTAATGAGGCTTGGGTTTCTTGAAAGTAGACACAATTGGCACCGCGCACGGTGTGACACTGAGGTTTGAGTAAATACGGCTGAGCGAGTTGGAGTTCGAGCCATGCTCAATGGTGATTATCTGCTTTTCAAGAATCGAGCGTGTCTTTATAGCAATCCTCGCATCATTTGGGAATTTCTTACGGACTCCCAGCGGGTTCGGGGAGGGTTTGGGTGGGGTAAAAAATTTACGACTCCTGCAAGGATTGCTATATATCGGAAATGCTTCAGAAACAGCCTTACGGGAGTTCTTAAATGCGCTGTCTAGGGGCGATTTGACGGGAAGCATCTCAAAGCAGTCAACATAGAAATTGGAGGGAGGAGCCAGGAGGAAAGAGGAAGAAAGAAGGAGCCAGAAGAAGTGTTTTTACAAATATGAGATGCTGTGAGTTCGGCTTCAAAGTCCGGGGTTTTCACGGTGGCGCGCTATCAGATACTAAGAAACCTGGTTTCACTAAGAAACCAGGTTTTTAGCTCGAACATAAAATAATCAGTTTGGCATCAAGCCAGAATCGAAAACGAGTTCAAATGATAGCCTATTGAGCTTTGTGAGCCTGAGCGCGTTGCTTTTTGAACATAGTACCAAAACCAACAGCGGCTCCAGCAGCAAGCATTGTTAAAGGTTCAGGAGTAGCTTCAGTGTTGCTAGTGCTGATACTGCTGACAAAAGTATCGCTACCGCCATTAATACCCTGGACGTGCAACCCTAGTCTCAAAGTACCAGCATTCAACGCGGAAACTACGTTAGTATAATTTCCACCAAAACTCAATCCCAAAGCCTCACCAGTTTGGACACCGTTCGACCCAGCACCATTTTTCGTAGCTGAAAAATCCGTAGACCAAGGAGTAGTAAGGTTTGAACTTTGTGGCATATTAGCAGTACCATTATCTTTAAAATCAACCGTGCCGGTATTACCAGTATTAATGCCAAAGGCGCTCAATAAATTGGTGTTATAACCTGTGTCAAAGTAAACTGAACCAATAAAGATACCGGGGACGGATGTGTTATTATTGGCAATTTTGAAGAAAACGTTATCTGAGCCACCATCTGTGACATCAAAGCTAAAGTCATTAACATAAGCATCTCCAACGGTATCGCCACCAGCGATATTACCAAAGCTGAAGGCAGAGGCAGGTGCTGCGGATACTGCACTAAGAGTGGCGACACTGGCAACAGCTAAAAGAGATTTGACTAAGTTTAATTGCAATTTCATTGTTAACACCTTTATTTTTATGTTTGCTGGAAGCAGGTTTTTTTCCTTCACATATTCAATGTAAACGGAACCACAAGTTAATGCAAGTAGTTTTGATAAAGATTCGATGAAGATTCAGAATACGCTGATGGGATTTAGGCAAAATGCCTAAATAGATGACTTCTAGCTAGCTATTTCCTATGGCGTGCATAAAAAAATAGGGTGCTGCCACCCGGATTTTAGTCCTAACTTTTCTTTATTTCAAAAAGCTCTAACCCACCTTCCTAACCTGGGTTTTCACACAGCATAATTACTGATAAAACTGTTTTAAATCTCTAAATTATGCCCTTAAAAAGTTTTTTATCCGTTAATGTACGGTAGAAAAGTTTAAGTGAGAGCTGGATGGCTGGGTAAAAATAGGTAAAAACCGATGGTGACAGTTGAAGCGGCAGAATGTGGGCTATAACTCAGGACAAAATCTGGGTTCATATTCGGTGCGTCGATTCTCCCTTTCGGATTCAGCAACAAGCGCCATTTAGACTTATATGTTGCACCATTACCAAGAACCGGCTCTGGGGCCCGTTCCACAAAGAATGAGTTTTCTTGTGGGGAGTAGGGGTTGGGCCCCAGAGGCCGCCCACAACAGGCTTATTGATCATGGTGCAACATCTCAGTTTAAAGACCAATGGTTTCGGTGCTGGTTATTATCTGTGACGCCGGAACTTTGGCCGAGTAAAGGGACGACTCGACTTTCTAGGACATAGTTTGCGGAACACCTCTACCGTCAGGGCTGTTTCATTCTCAGGAAAACCAGCTTTTTGTACGGGTCGTGCCAAGAATGCCGACCCGACCCATCCAGAATTTCTTAGGCATTTGGTGGGATTGGGGCAGCCACGGGAGGCAGCCCCTACAAGAGAATGAAACAGGCTTGCGTCTACCGTAGAAGGCGCGGTGGTCGTTATCTAAAAATGTTGGGATTAATAATTCTATTTCTGGGTCTGCTTTCCCTAAAAATTTGTTAATATTATTTTTTTCTGAAAAAGCTCGATTCTAAGATTTAAAGGCGTGAGCAGCAAGTAGAAATACTTGACGCAGTAAGGGTTTGAGTAGCTTGTCATCAAAAAAATGTGTGCGTGCGATCGCTAATTTTTAGACTTTCTGCAGGGTCGAATCAGGATTGTTCGTGTTCGCTACCATCAAAATCGTCAATAAACTTTTGATAATTACTACTCTCTTGAGGGAGGTTCAAGAGCCTAAACCGTCTAAATATCAAGGTTTTAGCGGGTTTCTCACTCCCTCAATTCCCAGATTCAGTTTGGCACTGTTTGAGGACAGCAGGAGGAACCGCCGCAGTCAGCAAAAATTTTCCCAGCCGTTGATTGAAGGTTCTCGGAGATGATCGACTCATTTGACATATAAATGATCAGTGATCGTATGAAAACAGGATTATCAGCAACAACTCAGCTAAAACATCTAGCGCTAAACTGCTATAGAACTGACAAGCTTACCCAGCAAAAGTTCAAGGGGATTTGACTATGGTCAACCGTCTTACTCAATCCCAAAGCCTTTATCTGCGAAAACAGGCCGAAAATTTGATCGACTGGTGGGTCTGGTGCGACGAAGGCTGAGAAAGGGCCCGGAGGGAAAATAAACCGATTTTCCTGTCAATTCGTTACTGTAGCGGCCACTGGTGTACGGTGATGGAAGGGGAAGCATTTTGCGATCGAGCGATCGCAAGCTGTAAAATACCTTGAGCATCCTCGGAACCGTAAACTTAACTTATTTGAGTTTCATGAGTTGTCATAACGAGTTTCCGATAATTTCCGAAATTATTTCTCTCATACATATAACCGCAGTTAAACCACAGGTAGGAATAGGTGGGAGATTTCCACACCCTTTTAAGAACAGGCTTTCGGGCCTGTTCCACAAAAGAGTTTACTTATTGTGGAACAGGCCCGAAAGCCTGTTCCCGATAGAGGAAAAAATACCAATAACTAACCCAAAGTATACATCCAGCCATCCCTCGCGCAAATCCTCACAATTCCGTCCCCAACTACAGGCGTCGCCTCAAAGGATAAGCCCGGCTTAAATCTCCCGGATTCTTTTACTTTCAAACGGTAAAACTCGCCTTTAGCATTTCTCAAAGCATTTTTCTCGCCTGACTTCGCTCGTTCCCAATTCAACTCGAACAAATAAACGCCGTTGTAACCGGCACTGATCAGTTTACTGCCATCGGTAAAAATCGGAGTTGAAATAGAAGAACCTATTTCTTTTTGAAAAACTATTACCGGAGTATCGTAAGACTGGTTTCGCCAAGGTACAGCCGTTTTTTTGCCTGTAATCATATCTTGGGAACCGATGTATAAGTTGCCGTCGATCGCATTTGTGGCAAACAGCGCCGGAAACTCCCCTGGATTGTACTCGTCATTCAACGCCACCGAGCCAATTATCCCCCCTTCCCAGCTAGAAAGTCGGCGATTTCCGGTAGGTAAAAACCATTCGACGCTGGCACTCGGTTCTTTGTTTGGATTCAGCTTCAGCACTCCGCCGTTGCCCTGAATGTATTGTTTTTCAATGGCACAAAACAGTTTACCAGATTGAGAAATTACAGCAGTTCCATCCAAATCTGAACCCGTATAAAAATCCCAAACTATCTTTTTGGTTTCAATGCTAATACCGTAAATATGACCTGAACCAGCAGCTAGAAATATTCTATCTTTGAGCCGTGATGGCGATGACTCCGCTACCAAGTTTCCGCCGTGTTTGCTGATATCTCCGGCTGCATAAAGCTGTACTTCCGACAAGATATTTGGCTGCTTGATGCCTTGTTTGATTTTTGCTTGGCTAGCCGAACTATCGATAAAATAGCCGATCGCATTTTCCCCCGCATTGAACAAAACTCCACCGCCGATGTCCAAAGCGCTGCTGTCATTATCCCGGCTGTAGCTGGGCGTTCTCCTGATGTCCAATTTCCAAAGTTCCTTGCCAGTTCTAAAAGATATTGCCCTAAAACTCGGCACAACATTTTTGCCACCACCGCCGCTGCGGCTTCCCTGCAAAATCACAATTCTATTTTCGGCGCTGGCTTTTTCATCGATATAAATTGTTGATGAACCTTTGATTATATCATCAAATTTATAGCGCCACACTTCTTTATTGGTAGCAATATCTATTTTTCGCAAATTGTGGTCGAAAGAACCTATAATTAAATAAGTTTTCCCCCGGTCTCTGGTAATTGTGGGCTGTCCAGTCCAACCCGCGCCGCTCCAAATTTGCGATCGCCTTCCCAGAAAAGTCCGTCCGCTTCCTAGCTCAAATTTGTCGATTAAATTCAAGCTTTTGGGGACACCTCTGCCGTAGAACCGACGCTTGTCGTTACCTAAAAATGTTGGGACTAATAATTCTATTTCTGGGTCTGCTTTAGCCAGAAAATTGTTAAGATTAGTTTCTGATAAAGCTTGATCCGACGATGCAGTTTGGCTCAGTTTGATAACAGCAGGAGGAACAGCAGCACTCACCAAAAATTGTCCGAGCTGTTGATTGAAGGTTCTCCGAGATGATAAGCTCATATTAGATCGAGATACTCAGCGTTATACCAATTTTTTATGAGGCTGCATAGAATCTGATCCCCCCTAACCCCCCTTAATAAGGGGGACAAGATTCTTCTCAAAGTCCCCCTTCTTAAGGGGGATTTAGGGGGATCGAGATATGTGCAACTTCACCTTAAATTGGTATTAATATTAAAACATAATGATCAGCAACAACTCAACTAAAACATCTCGCGCTAAACTGCTAGAGGACTGACAAGCTTACCCAGCACGAGTAAAAGTATATTTGATTATGGTCAACCGTCTTGCTCAATCCCAAAGCCTTTACCTGCGGAAACACGCCGAAAATCCGATCGACTGGTGGCCCTGGTGCGACGAAGCTTTGGAAGCAGCCCGGAGCGAAAATAAACCGATTTTCCTCTCAATTGGCTACTCTAGCTGCCACTGGTGTACGGTGATGGAAGGAGAAGCATTTTCCGATCGCGCGATCGCCCAATACATGAATTCGCATTTTATACCGATAAAAGTCGATCGCGAAGAACGCCCGGATATTGACAGCATTTATATGCAAACCTTGCAAATGATGACCGGTCAAGGCGGTTGGCCCCTCAACGTTTTTCTCACTCCAGACGAGCGAGTTCCCTTCTACGGAGGCACTTATTTCCCTGTAGAACCGCGCTACGGACGACCGGGATTTTTAGAAGTTTTGCAAGCAATTCGCCGCTTTTACGACACAGAAAAAGGCAAAGTAGAAGCCTTCAAAGCAGAGATTTTAGGCAACCTCCAACAGACGGCAGCGCTGTCAGGAGTAACCGCCGAATTAAATCGCGAAATCTTTCAAAAGGGCTTAGAACTAAACACCGGAATTGTTGCCGGCCACAACCCAGGTCCCAGTTTTCCAATGATACCTTATGCTGAGCTAGCACTGCGGGGAACCCGATTTAATTTTGAATCAAAATACGACAGCAAACAAGTCTGCACTCAGCGTGGATTAGACTTAGCATTAGGCGGCATTTACGACCACGTAGCAGGCGGATTTCACCGCTACACGGTTGATGCAACTTGGACTGTGCCACACTTTGAAAAAATGCTTTACGACAACGGTCAAATTGTTGAGTATTTAGCAAATTTGTGGAGTGCGGGAATACAAGAACCCGCTTTTGAAACTGCGATCGCGCGGACAGTAGAATGGTTAAAGCGAGAAATGACTGCGCCGACAGGCTATTTTTATGCTGCACAAGATGCTGACAGTTTTAACACTTCAGAGGAAGTTGAACCGGAAGAAGGAGCATTTTATGTCTGGACTTATGCCGAACTCGAAGCACTATTAAATGCTGAGGAATTGGCGGAAATTAAAGCACAGTTTACTGTTAGCCGTAGCGGCAATTTTGAAGGCAAGAATGTATTGCAGCGCCGCCATCCTGGAAAACTGAGCGACACGGTAGAAACGGCTTTGGCTAAACTCTTTGCTGTTCGCTACGGTGGCAATCCCGAGACTGTAAAAACCTTTCCGCCAGCCCGCAACAATCAAGAAGCTAAAAACGACAGTTGGCCCGGAAGAATTCCCGCAGTTACTGACACGAAAATGATTGCTGCTTGGAATAGCTTAATGATTTCGGGTTTAGCCCGCGCTGCGGCTGTTTTTGGAAATTTGGAATATCTGGAATTAGCTGTGACAACTGCTAATTTTATTTTAGAAAATCAGTGGACGGAGGGGCGGTTTCAGCGGTTGAATTATGACGGACAATCTGCTGTAACCGCGCAGTCGGAAGATTATGCTTTGTTTGTGAAAGCTTTGTTGGATTTGCACCAAGCGAGTTTGACTTTAGAGAACGGGGAAGAGGCAAAACAGTTGCCGAATTCTCAGTTTTGGTTGGAGAAAGCTGTGCAGGTGCAAGAAGAGTTTGATGAGTTTTTGTGGAGCGTGGAATTGGGAGGATATTACAATACTGCTAAGGATGCTAGCGGAGATTTGTTGGTGCGGGAACGCAGCTATATAGACAATGCAACTCCGGCGGCGAATGGAATTGCGATCGCATCTTTGGTTCGTCTGGCACTGTTGGGGCAAAATTTGGAATATCTCGATCGCGCCCAACAAGGTTTGCAAGCTTTCAGCAGTATTGTACAAGATGCTCCGCAAGCTTGTCCGAGTCTACTTTCGGCGATCGACTGGTATCAGCATTCTACTCTGATTCGCACGTCACCCGATCAAATTGCTGGGTTGATTTCCCAGTATTATCCGACTGCTGTTTTTCAGATTGAGGCTGATTTACCTGAAGGAGTTATCGGGTTAGTTTGCGAGTGTTTGACTTGCAAGGAACCTGCGAAAAGTCAAGAGCGACTGTTGGAGGAAATTTTGCAAAGTCAAACGCGAGTTTAGCACCAATACTGTCTATATTATTGAACCGCGAAGACGCGAAGGAAGAAGGAGAAAGCAGAAGGAAGAAGTAGATTATCTTCTACCGGGAAGGGATCGCATCTTCAGTCCGCCCCTCCATCTTCCAAAATCTCGACCAAATCTTCCATAGTCACATCGAAGGCGCGGGCGATTTTGTAGACAGCAGAGAGATCGACTGTGTTCAAAGCATCCCGCCTTCCGTAGCTTTTTACGGTGTTGTAGTTGACTCCCGATCGATCGGCAACTTCTTTAAACGTCCAACCTCTCTTCTCAGCTAATTCTCTAATCCGCAGTCTCACGTAGCCCATTTTTTTGCTTGACTTCGGTGCATATATACCGGATAATATCTATGTACACTAAAAACGATCGCCCTCCTAGCCTCGAAAACTTAAGGGCGATCGCCTTTTCTACCACACCCCACGAACGTGGGGAAGGATTACCCTATGATACCAACATCAAAGCCCAAATTAAACACTCATCCCTGGTGTATCGTGCGGCAATTGCCAAATATGCAGCGATTGGTTGTGGCTAGGTTCCACCGCCGAGGCGATGCTGAGGGATATATGCAAATTTTACGGCGGTTGTTGCCGGTGGCTAAACACGCGATCGTTTTTGATATGACTGGGGCTGAGAAATTGCCAGAAGTGCGCTCGGCTACTTGCGAGCGACTGTTGTAATTGATGGGAGCGAGATCCTTTTTTCTTTTAACTGGAAAACCGATAAATAGAAAAGGGAACTCGTCCTTTCCTGACAAAAAGTAAGTAGGTCGTTCTAATTAAACGTCAAACGTTCTTCTGTTAGATACCCTACTTCTTAAAGAAGTCGGGTATCTGAGTATTTTATTTTTTTAGGTAGGCTTATTTAGCTTTAAATGCTGAAGAATCTCCATGCAGCTAGCAACTAGCCATTAGCAACTAACAACATAAGCTTTTTTTATATTGACTACGCACAATTTATTAACTATAATTACCAGACCAAAAATAATAAAAATCTTACGGCTAACAGTTTTTCTCAAATAACCGTTAAACTATTCTAACGTTGGCGCGTACCCAACGTCGCAGGCACAACCTATATCTGTTAAGGATTCGTCCTGATTCACAGGAGCAAGATTTTAAAATATGCATCTCAGCGAACTGACTCACCCAAACCAATTACACGGCCTCTCGATTCATCAACTCGAACAAATTGCCCGACAAATTCGAGAAAAGCATTTAGAAACTGTAGCCGCTAGCGGCGGTCACCTCGGCCCAGGATTGGGTGTAGTCGAACTGACCTTAGCACTCTACCAAACACTCGACCTCGATCGCGACAAAGTTACCTGGGATGTCGGCCACCAAGCTTATCCTCACAAATTAATCACCGGCCGCTACAACCAATTCCATACCCTGCGCCAAAAAGACGGCGTTGCAGGCTATCTCAAGCGCTGCGAGAGCAAATTTGACCATTTTGGTGCAGGTCACGCTTCCACAAGCATTTCCGCAGCACTAGGAATGGCGATGGCGCGCGACCTCAAGGGGGAAAACTTTAAAACTGTAGCAGTCATCGGCGACGGCGCATTGACTGGCGGCATGGCACTCGAAGCGATCAACCACGCGGGCCATATGCCGAAAACCAATTTGTTAGTTGTGCTCAACGACAACGAGATGTCAATCTCTCCCAACGTCGGCGCAATTACCCGCTATTTGAACAAGATGCGATTGTCGCCACCGGTGCAGTTTCTCAAAGATAACTTAGAGGAACAATTCAAACACATTCCCTTTGTCGGCGAAACTTTTACCCCAGAAATGGAACGCCTCAAAGAAGGGATGAAACGCTTGGCCGTCTCGAAAGTTGGAGCCGTAATTGAAGAATTAGGCTTTACTTACATGGGCCCGGTAGACGGACACAATTTGGAAGAGTTAATTGCCACTTTCAAACAAGCTCATACCATTCAAGGGCCGGTGTTGGTTCACGTGGTGACGGTGAAGGGCAAAGGATATGCGATCGCCGAAAAAGACCAAGTAGGATATCATGCCCAAAATCCCTTTAACTTAGCCACCGGCAAAGGCATTCCCTCCACTAAACCCAAGCCTCCAGCTTACTCAAAAGTATTTGCCCACGCCCTAGTCAAGCTAGCAGAAGATAATCCCAAAATAGTCGGCATTACCGCTGCAATGGCAACCGGAACAGGTCTGGATAAACTCCATGAAAAACTGCCAAAACAGTACATTGATGTCGGGATTGCCGAACAGCACGCCGTGACTTTATCTGCTGGTCTAGCCTGCGAAGGAATGCGCCCGGTTGTAGCAATTTACTCAACATTTGTGCAGCGGGGATACGACCAAATAATTCACGATGTTTGCATCCAAAATTTGCCAGTTTTCTTCTGTTTGGATCGCGCGGGCATTGTCGGGGCTGACGGCCCAACTCACCAAGGAATGTACGACATTGCCTTCTTGCGTTGCCTGCCAAATATGGTAGTTATGGCACCAAAAGATGAGGCCGAATTGCAGCGGATGATAGTCACAGGAATCAACCACACCAGCGGCCCGATCACCATGCGTTACCCACGCGGCAACGGTTACGGCGTGCCTCTGATGGAAGAAGGTTGGGAAGAATTGCCGATCGGCAAAGCCGAAATTCTCCGCAACGGCGACGATTTGCTGATATTGGGTTATGGTTCAATGGTTTATCCGGCGATGCAAACCGCCGAGATTCTGAGCGAGCACGGCATTGAAGCAACTGTGATCAATGCGCGTTTTGTCAAGCCTTTGGACACCGAATTAATCTTGCCTTTAGCACAGCGAATCGGCAAAGTTGTCACAATGGAAGAAGGCTGTTTGATGGGAGGCTTTGGTTCAGCAGTAGCCGAAGCTTTGTTGGACAATAATGTTGTTGTTCCAGTGATGCGGTTGGGTGTACCCGATACATTGGTAGATCATGCAACGCCTGAACAATCATTTGCCAGTTTGGGATTAAATCCGTCGCAAATGTGCGATCGTATTTTGGCAACATTCAGCCCCAAACAGTCTCCTGTTAGCGTGTAAATAGCTAGAATTGTAAGGTGCGCTAGGCGCACCCTACAATTCGATATCAGATCGATCTATGACAGTGAAAAAGCAGTATGATTGAAGGAAGATTGGAGGATAAGGGAGAAAAAACAATGACTAACGTGAAACCAAATCTTACCGTGCGACGGGGAAGATTGTTCCCCAAAATTCCGTGATCAGAACAAAAAAAAGCCCAGTGGCGTGCTGACAGGCCAACATTTTATCAGCCCTGCAAACCAATTTTCGAGCCCCTCAAACCAGAATTGATTAAAACCCACTACAACTGGTACATGGCAGTTGAACCCGACAGCGGGGAATATTTTCTCGACAAGGATGATATGGTATAGCAATCCTAAATCATTTATGAGAATTTACCATAACTATGAAGTTTGGGAAAATCAAATATCTGATAATGAGTAACTAACTTAAATATATATTTGACGACAGCAAATATTTTACACATATGATAGCACTCTCTGATCCATTTTTTAGCTTGTAACCGCTGAAAAAATATATTGATTTACTGATTGATGAATATCTGAAGTCTAAAAATTATAAAATTATTGACAAACACGGTTCGACACTGAAGTACAGTCCTGGTTTGAAGGATATTTATTGCAAGGATAATATAATTGCGATCGGGGATACTGTCTCGACAGTGAATTTTTTGGGCGGCGAAGGGATTAGACACGGGATGGATGGTGCGGAAATCGCGGGGAAATATATTCAAAGGTATTGGGATGGGAAAATCTCAGATTTTCGGGATTATGAGACGGAAATGCACGGGAGGGTGTCACTTTTGCGATGAGTATAAATACTCGTGAACCCCACCATGACTTTTTTACCCATCATCAGTATAATGGCGATAATTATCATCTCTTCCCACTGCATATATAATCATGACACCTGAACAACAACAGACAATTAAAACACACCTAGATGCTATTTCTGCCATACTTTATGATGATTATAATCCTGATTCCTTGCAGACATTAGAAGATATTGAACTCGCAGTGAGAGACCAAGTTTTGACTCATGTGACACCACATATCGGCTTTTTTTTATCTGCTCAGCTAGCGGTACAAAAGCCGGAAGAATCAAGACCTTAAAAAGTACCCTAGGTAATTTAAGTATCACCGAGAAGCAAGCAGCTAAACTAGGGTGCGGTAGTGCTA
>NZ_JAUBPU010000097.1:0-13624 GCF_036700885.1 Microcoleus sp. S13_B4 | reverse complement strand
TCCGTTCTTCATGGGGGCGAGATTTATTTGCAGCAGTTCGTTCAGTTGTCAATACTGGGAAGCGTCAAGGTTTAACTGCTTATCAATCTATTCAACAAGCTCTCTCTATTGATGGCTCCATTTTTTCCCCTAGTTGAGCAATTACGCCATGTTTATTATTGCAGGTTATGAATACTTAGAAAAAATTCACGATAGTTTAATAACTCTGGTTTATAGAGCGCGGAGAATTCGAGATCGTCAACCTGTTATTATTAAAATTCTTAAAAAAGAATATCCTTCTAGGAAAGATATTTATGTATTTGAACATCAGTATGAATTAATTAAAAATTTAAAATCAGAAGGTATTATCAAAGCTTATGCAATAGAAAAATCTAACAATTATATAGCTATAGTTTTAGAAGATTTTGGTGGCAATTCACTGAAAAAAAATATTCAGTCTGGTGATTGTATAGATTTATTTGTATTCTTGCAAATATCAATTGGATTAACTAAAGCTTTAGAAGAAGTACATAAACTAAATATTATACACAAAGATATCAAGCCAGATAACATCATTATTAATTCTCAAACATTAAAAGTAAAGATCGTAGATTTTTCAATTGCATCACTTCTTACACAAGAAAAATATCTGGTCAGCAATCCCTATCTATTAGAAGGAACTTTGGCCTATATGTCCCCAGAGCAAACTGGTAGGATGAATCGGGCGATTGATTATCGTACTGACTTTTATTCCTTGGGCGTCACATTTTATGAAATGCTGACTAGACAGTTACCCTTTCCAACTACAGATGCGATGGAACTCGTTCACAGTCATATTGCCAAAATACCAGCTTTACCCCATGAACTAGATCCAACTATCCCGAAAATAATATCTGATATCGTGATGAAATTACTAGCTAAAACTGCTGAGGATAGATATCAAAGCGCTTATGGAATTAAAGCAGATTTGGAAGCGTGTTTAACTCAACTACAAACTAACGGAAGAATTAAAAATTTCATTCTCGGCCAGCATGATGTTTTTGCTAAATTTCAAATCCCCCAAAAGCTTTACGGTCGCGAGCGAGAAATTGCTACCCTAAACGCTGCTTTTGAAAGAACCAGTCAAGGTAAGAGTGAGATGATACTTGTTTCCGGTTACTCAGGAATCGGCAAGACAGCCTTGATTAATGAAATCGATCGACAAATTGTGTCGCGAAAGGGTTATTTTACTTCGGGGAAATGCGAGCAATTTAAACGCGGTATTCCTTATGCTGCAATGATTCAAGCTTTTCAGAACTTGATGCGACAGCTATTAACTGAAAGCAAAGAAAAAGTCGAAATTTGGCAAAATAAATTATTAAAAGCTTTGGGTACAAATGGCAGAGTTATTATTGATGTCATTCCTGAAGTGGAATTAATTATTGGGCTGCAACCACCTGTTCCTCAATTAGAACCTGGAGAATCACAAAATCGATTTTATTTAGTCTTCCAAAAGTTTTTGGGTGTTTTTACCAGTCAAAAACATCCTCTCGTTCTTTTCATAGATGATTTACAGTGGGTTGATTCTGCTTCATTAAAATTACTCCAGCTACTAATGATGTCATTAGATAGTCAATACTTTTTGTTAATTGGAGCCTATCGAAATAACGAAGTTAACGAGACTCATCCATTGATGTTACTTTTGGATGAAATTAAAAAAGCTGGAGTTAATGTAAATCAGATCGATATACAACCTTTAGATACTGTTCACGTTAATCAATTAATTGCAGACACGCTTCACTGCGAATTAGAAACAGCCTTTCCTCTAGCGAAAATAGTCTTTAACAAAACGGCTGGAAATCCATTTTTTGTAACTCAAATACTTAAAACATTCTACCAAGAAAACCTACTTTTATTCGATCTAAACGCTGGTAGTTGGCAGTGGGATGTTCAAAAAATTAAAGAAGTTAAAATTACGGATAATGTTGTTGAATTAATGGTTAACAAAATTCAAAAACTGCCTAATTATACGCAAAGTGTTTTAAAAGTGGCAGCCTGTATTGGAAATACATTTACATTAAACGATTTAGCAATTGTTAATGAAAAATCTTTATCATCTACAGCAAACGAGCTTTGGCAAGCACTTAAAGAAGATTTTATTTTACCTTTAAGCGGTGCTTATAAAATTCCTCTGAGTGATGATTTAAATACGTCATTACCATTAGTTGAAGAAATCGAAAACCCAAGTAGCTTACCTCTAAATATTGAGTATAAATTTTTGCACGATCGCGTTCAACAAGCCGCTTATTCTTTGATTCCAGCAGCTCAAAAAAAAGAAATTCATTTAAAAGTCGGTCAACTATTGCTAAAGAATACTAAAACAACAGAAATAGAAGATAAAGTTTTTGATATTGTTAATCACTTAAATATCGCTACAGAGTTAATTATAAGTGAAAAAATCAAACAAGAGCTAGCTGAGTTAAATCTGTTATCTGCGCGGAAAGCAAAGGCAGCAGCAGCTTATGAACTCGCGCAGACATACTTAAATTTCGGACTAGAATTACTTGCTGAAGATAGCTGGCATATTAATTATGAATTAACTTTTTCTCTGCATATAGAAGCAGTAGAAGTAGAATATTTAAATGGTAATTTTGAAAAATCAACTTTCCTTGGTGAGATTATTTTAAAACAAGCTACTTCGCTTTTAGAAAAAGTCAAAACATACGAAATAAAAATTCAATTTTATATTTCTCTCAATCAGATGCAAGCAGCACTTGACACGTCGTTGTTAGTGCTGGAAATGCTAGGAGAACCTTTAGTTGAAAAATTGCCTGAAGAATTAGATATTGGTAATTTAAGCAATTTACCAGAAATGACTGACCCTGATAAACTTGCAGCCATGCGAATATTAGTTAAAGCGACAACTCCAGCCTATGTAATGAATCCAGCACTTTTAGCACCGATCGTGTTTACGATGGTCAATATTTGTATTAGATATGGAAATTCAGCACTATCTGCTTTCGCTTATACTTTTCATGGCTTGCTCCTTTGTACTTCAATAGATAATATTGAAAGTGGGTATCAGTTCGGTCAACTAGGAATAAATTTAGTGGAAAAATTGAATGCAAAAGAAGTTAAAGCGAAAGCATATTCAATATTTTATAATCATATTAAAATTTGGGTAAGCCATGTGAGGGAAACCCTAGAACCTTTACAAGAGGTTGTTCAATATGGTTTAGAAAGTGGCGATTTAGAGTATGCTAGTTACGCGGCTATTTACACTTCAGTTTATTCTTTTTTTGTAGGCGAGCATCTAAATGAAGTCTGTGCTAAGCAAACTCTTTACACAAACTTATTAGTTAATTTAAAACAAAATTACTTTAGCGTTTTTATTACAATTTGGCGACAATTAGTTTTGAAACTTTTAAATAAGACCGACAATGAATGTAGAGCGCTCGGTAATTTATTCGATGAAGAAGTAATGCTACCTGGTTTGATTGAATCAAATAATGGTGCATTACTTTTTTATACGTATCTTGCCAAATCAATATTTTTATATTTATTTGAAAATTACGCAGAAGCAGTTAGTTATGCAAAGCTAGCCGAGGAATATTCTAGTTATTCTGCCGGTGTAGTACATACAGGCGAACAAAATTTTTACTATTCTATGATTTTACTGGCACAATATTATATTATTGGAGAAAATAAGCCAGAGATAGACCTACAACAAGTGGAATTAAACCAAATAAAATTAAAAAAATGGTCATTATATGCTCCCATGAATTACGAACATAAATATTATTTAATAGAAGCAGAAAAAGCTAAGTTTTTAGGGCATATATTACCAGGAATGGAATATTACGATCTGGCAATTCAAGGAGCAAAAAAACAAGGTTATATTCACGAAGAAGCAATAGCGAATGAAAGAGCATCAGAATTTTACCGCAGTCTTGGAAGAGAAAAAATAGCTCAAACATATTTAGTAGACTCATACTATTGTTATGTTCGTTGGGGAGCAATAGCAAAAGTTAAAGATTTGGAATTACGATACCCGCAATTACTATATTTAACCTCTAATGAAACTTCTTGTCGAGAACTAACTGTTACGACAAGTTCTTCAACCGTAGGAACTAAAGCCGATGTTTTAGACTTAGCAACTATTATCAAAGCATCGCAAGCTCTTGCTGGCGAAATTGTACTTGATAAGTTTTTGGATAAATTACTAAAAGTTTTAATGGAAAATGCTGGCGCTCAAACTAGCTGCCTTGTTTTAGAAACCGATGGTATTTTAACGATCAAAGCAACTGGTGCTGTAGAGCAAGAAAAAATAACTTTGTGGCCATCGACATCTATAGATAATAGCCAAAATATACCAGTTTCTTTAATAAATTACGTAGCTAGGACAAAAGAAAATATTATTTTAAATAATGCCGCAAAAGAGGGAATATTTGTCAAAGATTCGTATATCATTAAAGCTAAACTTAAATCCATTTTATGTGCTCCAGTTATTAATCAAAATAAACTAATTGGCATCATTTATTTGGAGAATAATTTAACTGTTGGGGCATTTACATCTGCTCGTTTAGAAATCGTTAAAATACTTTCTACACAAATAGTTATTTCTTTAGAAAATGCTTTGCTTTATAAAAATTTAGAAAAATACAGCCGCACGTTAGAAGAAAAGGTGGAAGAACGCACATTTGAACTAAGCGAAAAAAATGATAAATTAAAAGGTCAAGCAATTAAATTACAAAAAGCTTTGGATGAGCTAAGGCAAACTCAAGCACAACTTATCCAAACTGAAAAAATGTCTAGTTTGGGACAATTAGTTGCTGGCGTTGCTCACGAAATTAACAATCCGGTGAACTTTATTTATGGTAATTTAAACCACGCTAAGGAATATAGCGAGCAATTATTACATTTAATTGCTCTCTATCAACAAAGCAATCCTAGTTATAAGCCAGAAATTCAAGATTATATCGAAGAAATCGATTTTGAATACTTACTGGAAGATTTACCTAAAATATTTTCTTCAATGCAACTGGGAGCAACCCGTATTCGCGAAATCGTTTTGTCACTCAGAAATTTTTCCCGTTTAGATGAAGCAGATATGAAATCAGTAGATATACATGAGGGTATTGAAAGTACGATGCTAATTTTGCAAAACCATTTGAATAAAAAGGCTGCTCATTCAGCAATTCAGGTAATTAAAAAGTATGGGAAACTGCCATTAGTAGAGTGTTACCCCGGTCAATTAAATCAAGTATTTATGAATATTCTTACTAATGCTATTGATGCGTTAGAACATCGCCATCGGCCACAAACACAGATGAAGGAAAATTCTAGCACGATTCTTATCGTAACTGAAGTAATAGATTGCGATTGGATAAGAATACGGATTGCTGACAATGGAACTGGCGTAACAGAAGAAGTGCGTAGTAAACTATTTGACCCATTCTTCACAACCAAACCCGTTGGTTCTGGAACGGGTTTGGGGTTGTCTATTAGTTATCAAATTGTGGTTGAAAAACATGGCGGACAACTGAACTGCGTTTCCACACCAGGTCAAGGTGCGGAGTTCATAATTGAGATTCCTGTAAAGCAACAAAATCGCCAAAAGTCAAGCTCCCTAGTGTAGATTTTATTTGGTTGATTCTGAAGGTAGTAAATAATTTTGGATCGCTCCTAAATTTGTGATTTTTTTTCAATTTGGAGTAACCTATATTTAGTAGCACCGATCCCAAAAATAGCGGACAGAAGAGTAAGCTTTAAACTTAGCTCGAACCTGTCAAGCTTTTCGCTAAACACAAAGGTTTTTAGTTGAGCATTGCTTCAGAGTGAAAGTTATAGATAATCGCTTACAATCAGTTACTTAGTATAATTACTTAGAGGAAACATCAAATGTTCGATCGTTTGAAAGGTGGAGTTATTCATCAGATATTTGAATATCAAGTGGAGTGTACACCGGATGCGGTGGCGGTGTTTTTTGAAGGACAACAATTAACTTACCGAGAGCTGAATGTAAAAGCGAATCAGTTGGCGCATTACCTGCGATTGATCGGAGTAAGGCCAGAAGTGTTAGTAGGCATCTGCGTCGAACGTTCCTTTGACATGATTGTGGGAATCCTGGGAATTCTCAAAGCCGGTGGTGCTTATGTTCCTCTCGACCCAACGTATCCACACGAGCGCTTGGCATTCATGTTAGAAGACTCCTCAGTGCCAGTGCTGCTCACCCAAGAAAAGCTGATCGAGAAACTTCCCCCACACTCCGCACGTGTCATCTGCTTAGACTTTGATCAGGTAGAAATTTCCCAACAGAGTAAAGAAAATGCTACTAGCGAAGTGACACCTGACAATCTGGCCTATGTGATATACACATCGGGTTCGACAGGTAAGCCCAAGGGTGTAAGCATCATACATCGAGGGGTGGTGCGGTTAGTCAAAGAAACCAACTATGCCAACCTGAGTGCAGAAGAAGTATTCCTTCAACTTGCCCCCATCTCGTTCGATGCCTCAACTTTTGAGATTTGGGGCAGCCTCCTCAACGGTGCGCGACTGGTGGTTATGCCCCCCCATACTCCATCTTTGCAGGAGTTGGGAGAAGCTCTTAGGCAATACCAGGTCACGACACTGTGGCTTACAGCAGGCTTGTTTCACCTGATGGTGGATGAGCGACTTGAGGACTTAAAAAATGTGCGTCAACTCCTAGCGGGGGGTGATGTCTTATCTGTCCCTCATGTGAAGAAGCTTCTTCAACAATTAAAAGAATGTATTCTCATTAATGGCTATGGCCCGACTGAGAATACAACCTTTACCTGCTGCTATCCAATAACCGATCCCAGTCAGATAGGGAATTCTGTTCCTATCGGTCGCCCTATAGCCAGTACGGAGGTTTATTTGCTCGACACCCAAATGCAATCGGTGCCAATTGGTGTTCCAGGGGAACTGTACATTGGTGGAGATGGTCTAGCGCGGGGGTATCTCAACCAGCCCGATTTGACTCAAGAGAAATTTATTCCCAACCCTTTTAGCAACGAACCGGGTTCACGCCTCTACAAAACTGGCGACTTAGTTCGTTATCTTCCAGATGGCAACATCGAATTTATCAGTCGCATCGACAATCAAGTAAAAATTCGCGGCTTCCGCATCGAACTGGGAGAAATTGAAGCATCACTGCAACAACATCCTGATGTGCGACAAGCCGTTGCGATCGTCCGGGAAGACGTACCGGGTGACAAGCGTTTAGTCGCCTACATCGTCTCTAATCTCATCCCGGAACGGATACCTTATCAAAGTCCTTGCTTGGTTGAATTTGATGGTAATCGTACTATAGAAGTAACCACCGAAGACATTTCAAGAGGTGGTATTAGCTTAGTAGGAATGACAGAAATTTTAGAGCGAGGTAGTCGCATCCGCTTGCACCTACAGCTACCAGAAAATGCTCAATTTTTGTGGGTAGAAGGTCAAGTAGTATGGCAAGAAGAACAGCAAACTGGAATTCAGTTCGAGCTAACGCCAACACAGCAACTTATCATCCAAAAAAGCTTAGATTATCTCCTAGAACAACAGAAACTTTTGAAAGTTTTGCAACGCACCGTTACCCGTACCCTCCGTAACTTCTTAAAACAGAAGTTGCCCGAATATATGGTGCCTTCTAACTTTGTTGTCCTGAAAGAATTGCCGCTAACTCCCAACGGCAAACTGGATCGTCAAGCGCTACCGTCACCTAGACAAATCACAAATGAACTGTCAAATAGCAATATTGAAACTGTAACCGATATTGTCTATAACTCAGATGTTTTGGAACTGGAACGCGAGCTTGAGTTAATGCCTTTTGTTCCTCCTCGTACTCCGGTTGAAGAAGTGCTAGCAAGAATTTGGTCGGAAATTTTAGGTTTTGAGCGAGTTGGGATTCATGACAACTTTTGGGAATGCGGAGGAGATTCGTTACTAGCTGCTCGATTTATCTCTCGCATCCGAAATACGCTTGAAATAGAATTGTCTCTGCGTTCTTTGTTTGAAGCACCCACAATAGCCGAATTAGCCCAGCAAATAGAAACAGAACTTCAAACAAACTCAAGGTTACAAGTTTCTCCAATCCAAGTGATTTCTCGCAACCAGAATTTGCCTCTCTCTTTTGGCGAGCAACAGATGTGGTTTTTGGCACAAGTGGAACCGGGTAATCCTTTTTATAACGAACACTTTACAATTTACTTACCGAGTTCGATCGATCGAGTAGCGTTAGAACAAAGTTTCAACCAAATTATCGATCGCCAGGAAATTCTGCGAACCAACTTTTCTGTCTTCGATGGGCAACCAATTCGGATCGTTCAGCCAAGTTGCTATTTACCTCTGCCATTAATTAATCTTCAAGAAATAGCGTCAGAAAGCGAGCGCGAAACAGAAGCTTTGCGGTTGGTAACAGAAAAGGCACGGCAACCTTTTAATCTTACCTCTGATTTGTTGTTACGACCTACCTTAATTCAAATCAGCGAGACCGATTACAGACTATATATAACCGTACATCACATTATTTTAGATGCGGTTTCTATATACAGCGTGCTATTTCCCGAACTGGTAGCACTCTACGAAGCTATTTGCGATCGCAAACCCTCCTCCCTGCCAGAATTAACCGTTCAGTATGCCGACTTTGCCTACTGGCAGCGGCAACAACTACAAGTAGAATTACTGAAGCCACAGCTAGCTTACTGGAAACAGCAATTAGCAGATTTGCCCCCCCTACATTTGCCCACCGATAATCCACGACCGCCAGTTCAAAGGTTTCGAGGTGCAATGCAAACTCTGGCACTCTCCAAGAGTTTAACTGAGGCTTTGAAAGCTTTTTCTCTTCAGGAAAATGTCACTTTATTTATGACATTAATGGCGGCATTCAAAATTTTGCTCTACCGCTATTCGGGACAAGAAGATATTCCCGTCGCCACTGTTATTGGTGGGCGAAACCGACCGGAAATTGAAGGATTAATTGGGTACTTCCTCAATACGGTGATTCTGCGTACTGACCTTTCTGGTTTACCCAGTTTTCGACAGTTACTTTCCAGGGAAAAAGAAGTAGTATTAGCAGCTTCTGCTCACCAAGAATTGCCATTCGAGAAGTTGGTAAAAGAACTTCAACCAGAAAGAAAACTGGGTCAGAATCCATTATTTCAGGTAATGTTTATTTTAGAACCGCCGATCGTAACTTTGGATTCTGATGATTGGCAAGTTCGCCAGATGGATGTTCATGCTGGTACGTCGAAGTGCGATTTGTACTTAGAATTGGATGAAAGACCGGAAGGAATAATTGGTCGTTTTGAGTACGATACCGATTTATTTGATGCTACTACTATTTCCCATATGGTTGGGCATTTTATCACTTTACTGGAAAGCATGGTTGCCAATCCAGAGCAGTCTGTATCGAAGTTGCCTTTGTTAACAATTACCGAACAAAAGCAGTTAATAAATTGGAATGCTACTGGGACAAATTATTCTCAAAATAAGTGCATCCATCAGTTATTTGAAGATCGAGGGGAGCAAAATCCCGATGCAATAGCAGTAATATTTGAAGGGCAACAACTGACTTATCGGGAGTTGAATCAAAGGGCGAATCAATTAGCGCATCATTTACGATCGCTAGGAGTTGTACCAGATACGGTAGTAGGTATCTGCGTAGAACGATCGCTGGAAATGGCGATCGGACTTTTGGGTATCTTAAAAGCAGGTGCGGCTTACTTACCTCTCGACCCGGCTTATCCGCAAGAACGGATAGCTTATATGCTGGAAAATGCCGGAGTTCCAGTAGTGCTAACTCAGGCAAGTTTATTGCCGCCACTGTTAGAGTATGGGATACCAGCGATTTGTTTAGATCGGGGCTGGAAATCGATCGCCCAACGCCCGCAAGATAACCCCTCCACAGCCGTATTGCCCGACCATTTAGCTTACGTTATCTATACATCAGGTTCGACAGGCCAACCAAAAGGGGTAGCAATGAGTCACCGTCCCCTGGTGAATCTGATCGATTGGCAATTACAAAATTTTGCTTTTCCTGCTACTAAAACTCTCCAATTTGCCCCCATCAGTTTCGATGTTTCTTTTCAGGAGTGTTTTTCCACTTGGTGTTCTGGCGGCACTTTGGTGTTAATTTCAGACATTATTCGCAAAGATGCAGTAGCTTTATTGAAGCTTCTACAAGATGAAGCGATCGAACGTTTGTTCCTTCCCTTTATTGCGCTTCAGCATCTAGCTGAGGTTGCTGAGGAGCGAGGAACCATACCTGATAGTTTGCGAGAAATTATTACTGCTGGCGAACAGTTGCAAATTAGTAGAGCGCTCGTCAATTGGTTTAGTCAGCTAAAAGATTGCACTTTACACAATCAATATGGCCCTTCCGAAAGTCATGTCGTAACGGCCTTTACTCTCACGGGTTCACCTGAAAATTGGCCAAAATTACCCTCGATCGGTCGTCCTATTGGCAACGCCCAAATCCACATCCTCGATTCACAATTACAACCAGTACCAATTGGTATTCCGGGAGAACTTTACATCGGCGGTGTTAGTTTAGCCAATGGTTATATCAACCGACCAGATTTAACATCCCAACGGTTTATTGAAAACCCCTTCTTAAATAGTGATGAGTTCTTAGTTTTGAGTTCTGAATTAGAAGAAAACTCAAAACTAAGAACTCAAAACTCAAAACTGTACAAAACTGGCGATCTAGCCCGCTATTTACCAGATGGTAACATCGAGTATATGGGTCGAATTGACGACCAAGTAAAAATTCGCGGCTTTCGGATTGAGTTAGGAGAGCTCGAAACTGCTTTGGCACAATACCCAAACGTAGCAGAAGCTGTTGTTATTGTTAGGGAAGATATACCAGGCGACAAGCGTTTAGTGGCTTATGTAGTTGCTTCCAAAGAGTTCGCATCTTCTCCGAACGAACTGCGGCACTTTTTGCAAGAAAAATTGCCTGAATACATGATTCCTAATGCTTTTGTATTTTTAGAAGCACTGCCTTTAACTCCTTCTGGAAAAGTAAATCGGCGAAGCTTACCAGTGCCAGAAGGAAATCGAGAAGAACTAGAAACAGCATTCATTGCGCCTCGTACTCCTGTGGAAGAAAAGTTAGCTGAAATCTGGAAAAAGATTCTCGGTATCGATAGAGTTGGCATTTACGATCGCTTTTTCGATCTAGGCGGGCATTCTTTAAAAGTTACTCAGCTAATGTTTAAAGTGAAAGATGCTTTTCAGGTAGAAGTATCACTGCGACAATTTTTTGAAGTACCGACTATTGCTGGAATTGCGGATGCGATCGCTGTCGCTAGTCAGACAGATTCCACTTCTACATCACCGCAAGAAGAAACGATCGATCTAAATGCGGAAGCAATCTTAGATCCTACCATCTATCCTGAAAATATAAATTTTGAATGGGATAAAGAACCATCCCATATCTTATTAACAGGAGCCACTGGATTTCTCGGTACTCACTTACTTAATGAGTTACTAAATAAAACTCCGGCAAATATTTATTGCCTGGTAAGAGCATCCAATCTCGAACAAGGCATAGAGAAGATCCAAAACAGTCTAGAACGCTATGTACTTTCTAATCCAACTATTAGCAACCGCATCATCCCAGTTTTAGGAGATTTATCTCAACCCTTCTTAGGACTTACATCAAATGAATTTTCTGCCCTGGCAAGCAAAATTGATGTAATTTACCACAATGGTGCATCAATCAATCTGGTTTATCCATACTCTGCACTAAAAGCAGTAAATGTTTTGGGTACTCAAGAAGTATTGAGATTAGCTTGCTTGGTGAAGATAAAACCAGTGCATTTTGTTTCAACTGTCGCCGTTTTATGTACGCCTTCTTACTATCAGGTAAAAGCTGTTTACGAACACGACAAACTTGGGAATGGCAATGAACTTACACAGGGATACGATCGAACTAAATGGGTTGCTGAAAATTTAGTTAGGAATGCCCATTCTAGAGGGCTACCTGTTTATATTTATCGACCGGGATTCATCACGGGAGACAGCAAAACAGGTATTTGCAATACTGCCGATTTAATCAGCATAATGGTTAAAGGCTGCATTCAAATGGGAAAAACACCTGATTTAGACATCCTGTTAGACATGACTCCGGTGGATTATGTCAGCCAAGCGATTGTTCATTTATCCAAACAAAAAGAATTAGTGGGAAAAGCTTTTCATTTAGTTAATCCTCATCCTCTTTCTTGGAATCAGCTTTGCGATTGCCTTGGCTCTTTTGGCTACTCCCTTGAACGCATTCCTTACGAACAGTGGCACTGCGAGTTATTAAAACTTGTTGATAATTCACCAGAAAATGCTTTGCATCCACTGGTCAGCCTTTTCTCTGATGAAACCGTATCTGCACAGACGATTACACTTCCTTGCTTTGATTCTCAAAACGTGATCGATGGTTTAGTTGGTAGCTGCATTAGCTGTCCACCTATAGATGAAAGATTGTTAAATACTTACTTATCGTACTTACTGAAGTTTAGACTAACCGCGCCTTATACCAATTCTCTAAATGCCGACTACAGATAACGCCTCCAATATACACCGGTTTCCGCTGTTATGAGGTCCAATAAAATATCATTGTTGTAGTCAAACCGTCGGAAAGCGTATTCTCTCGATCTCCGGCAAAAAATAGTGCAGGCTCATTTAGCAGAAAAGATGCTAATTAGGAAAGTAGCTACTAGATTTGGAGTCAGTAAAAGTCTAGTCCAAAAACTGGTGAATCTTCAAAAGACCGAGGGTATTTTACAGTCGAAACCGAGAGGAAAACCGCAATTTAGTCATCTGACAAATGCCGAACCATTCGTCAAAGCGCTAGTGGCAGAGCATCCAGATGCCAATGCAGGTAGAGCTGTGTGAATTATTTGCTCATCAGACTGGAAATTGGGTGATCTCCACGGCAATGTGTCGGCCCAAGCAGAAGTTAGGATTAAATCGTAAAAAAAACATGGTATAGTAGCCAAGACGCAACAGAAAGAGCTGGGGGGGTGACAAAGAGGCCTAGGAGATAGACCGAATTAGGGTTGCAGCCCGCATACCTTGTTGATAAAAGCGACGTTTATTTCTAGTTAACTTCATTAACTGTTCCACTTCCAAAGCTGGGGGGGTGACAAAGAGGTCTACGAGATAGACTGTATAAGGGTTGCAGCCCGCATACCTTGTTGGTAAAAGCGACGTTTAGAAGGAGTTAACTTCATTAACTGTTCTACCTCGTCAGAATATTGTTCGAGATAATTCACCCACTTTTCTCCATCTAAACCTACACCAAATGTACTCCGTCTTCGATATCTTTTTTTAGGTTCTTTGCGGCGAGATACATATTTTTGCACCTGCTTTTTCCTCATTTCATTGCCTTGAAATATTCCCGAACTGTAGGCGAGCGTCATGAGCAAAATCATCTTAATAAGTCGGTCTCCTTTTAAGCTAGTTCCTTCAAGATCGTAGCCTCCCGTTTTACAGTCTCGGAACATTTCTTCAATACCCATCCGTTGCTTGTAAGCATCTATAGCTGCCGGCAATGACCCTAAATCTGTGATACCAATTTACTATGAAGTTGCACTTAATATAGCTTCAAGGATATAGTCCCAACCACAGAGAGATAAAACTTCTTCATTCGTGAGAGATTTGATAA
>NZ_JAUBPU010000004.1:0-215383 GCF_036700885.1 Microcoleus sp. S13_B4 | reverse complement strand
TGATCGCTGGCATTTATAATTATGAACTTTCTTTAAAGACTAAATTAGAGATCGCCTGAGACTTTCGCAAGAGGTCTATTGCAATTAATCAACCCAAATCTGTTTTGTGCGCCCCCATCCTCAATCAAGGCAAACTCATCGGCATTTTGTATCTAGAAAACAATCTCGCAACTGGCGCTTTTACAGCAGACAGATTAGCAGTATTGAGCATAATTTCTGCCCAAGCTGCTATTTCCCTAGAAAATGCCCAACTTTATCAAACCCTAGAGCAAAAAGTAGAAGAACGCACCGCACAATTAGCCCAAGCTAATAAAGAAATATTGGTTTTGAACGAACGCCTAGAAGTAGAAAACCTTCGCATGAGTGCCGAACTAGACGTAACCCGCCGCCTGCAACAAATGATTTTGCCTAAACAGCAGGAATTAGAGTCAATAGAAGGGCTAGAAATAGCTGGATTCATGGAACCGGCTGATGAAGTTGGCGGTGACTACTACGACGTACTAAATCACGGCGGTAAAGCCACAATTGGCATCGGCGACGTGACAGGACACGGTTTAGAAAGCGGCGTGTTAATGATTATGGCGCAAACAGCAATTCGCACTTTGTTGGTTCACAATGAAACCAACCCAGTTAAATTATTGCAGACAGTCAACCAAACGCTTTTTGACAACGTAGAGCGCATGGATTGCGGTAAAAGTATGAGCCTTTCTTTGCTGGAATATCGGGAGGACAACATCCTGCGCTTGAGCGGACAGCACGAAGAGGTGATTGTCGTGCGTTCCAGCGGCGAAGTAGAGCGGATTGATACCATGGAGTTAGGCTTTCCCATCGCCTTGGAAGCAGATATTACTGATTTCATTGCTTCTACTGAAATACAGTTGAATTCGGGCGATGTTGTCGTACTCTACACAGATGGAATTACCGAAGCTTTGGATATGAAGAAATCTCAATACGGTATCGAGCCATTGATTGAAGTTGTTGTCCTTAATAGGAAACAGTCAGCAATAGAAATCAAGCAAGCTGTTATTGACGAGGTGCGGCGATACATCGGGGAGCAAAAAGTATTTGATGACATTACTTTGGTAATAATCAAACAGAAGTCAGTAGGTAGGCACCAATAAACCTTGCTGTAAGCTGTTGTGCATTTAATTTGTATGTTAAGGGCGGGCAGGATGCCCACCCCACAAGAGGAAAAATTTATTTTACTATGCAATTTAAATGCGGATTAGCTTATAACCGAATCTACAACTGCCCGAACCGAAAGCCAATAGCTTCGTTTGACTCGCTTTTGACTACTTAAAGCAGATTCCACGTTTATGAAGTACCCCCGCCTATCCTTCTCTCCCCGTAGGGAAACGGCGAAAACCTTTGTCCATAAACTTCATAAACCTGAAATAGGCTGTAGGTATTTTCCCACTCATCTACTGAGTTCCGATCAATTAATCAACTGCTTGAATGCGTCGTGTTCGCGAATCTTCTCCAAATCAGCTTCACTTTTTGCCAACTCTTTACACACATTCGGATTGAGATTGAGGGCGCGCTTTAAATTTTCAATGGCTAATTCAATTTTACCTTGTAGGGCATAACATCGGGCTTTATTGTACCAAATTCTGTAAAAGTCAGGTCGAATTTTAGCAGCATTGTCGTAGGACGCGATCGCCGCTTCGTATTGTTGCAATTTGGAGAGTGCAACGCCTCGATTGTTCCAAGCGTCAGTATAATCATTTTTAATTTGTAGGGCTTGATTGTAAGAAATTACTGCTTGTTCGTACTCCTGCATTTTGGAAAAAGCAACGCCTCGGTTGTTCCAAGCATCGGCATAATCGGGTTTGGCTTGAATTGCCTGTTCGTAACAGCCGATCGCCTCCTGGTACTTCTGCAACTCCAACAATACCACGCCTCGATTGTTCCAAGCGTCGGGATAATTCGGACGAATTGTAGTAGCTTGTTCGTAAGAGGCGATCGCCTCTGGATACCGCTGCATTCTTGTGAGCACTACTCCCCGGTTATTCCAAGTATCGGCTAAATCCGGCTGAATTTGCAGGGCCTGATCGTAAGCTGCGATCGCATCTTGATAACGGTTTTCAAAAAAACAAGCATCTCCCTGTTTAGCATAGTCGCCGGCCGTCAATAACTTTTGGTAATTGCCATAGTTAACCGGAGCAAATTCTTGAATTTGGGCATCGGGGAATAAAAGGTCTGTTTCTGCCTCTGCCGGGTGACTTTGCTGTTGAATTTCGCCTAAGATAGTTTCAGCGTCCGAAATTAATAGTTTTAATTGAGAGATTGTATCGTAATGGAGACTTTCAATTTCTTGGCGGGCAATAGTTGTCTGCTTGGACAATTTGCTCCACAGAAACCAAACCCCGACTCCGACTGCTGTCGGAAACAAAGTTAGGGCAATTATCAGCCCGTTAAGCAGTACCGCCGTGCGCCCGAAAGCAATGTCAACTTCTTCTTGAACTCGATCGCGAATTTCTTCTTTAACTTGCTGCTGTGAGAATTGCTGCTGAACCAACAGTGGCGCCGTCGGTTCAGAGGCAGAAACGCTACTGGCGCAGACTAGAATAGTCGAAAGGGCGATCGGGCTAATACTTTTTCTAAAGATACTTGACAAACGCATTGCCTTAGTGATAAGCACCTGAGTTGCGATTTCCATGTGTCAAGAGATGCTGATAACGATGATCCCAGACTAGCCCATTTGTTCAAAAACTATTAAATACAGGATATCTGTTGTGCAGTCCCCTCCGATCAAATTGCTGACGCAAGAATTGCTAGACGAGGTTGCCGCTTCCTCCCGCCGCAATCCCCGCCAGCGACAAAACTACAATTTCCACGATTTGTCTGAAAAAGTGCAGCGGTTTGTCAACGTACTCCAACCAGGCACTTACGTCCGCCCTCACCGACACCTGCGCCCGCCGACAGTTAACGGTTTTGAGTTTTTTGCCGTGATTCAAGGAGAAGTCGGTATTATTATTTTGAACGAAAACGGTCAAATCCTGCGATCGTTGCGAGTCAGCGCGGCCGGCCCGACTCGCGCTGTCGAACTGCCAGAGGGCACTATTCACACGTTAGTAGCTTTGACACAGGATACTGTGATTTTGGAGTTTAAGGAAGGGCCTTACGACGTGGGGGCGGATAAAGACTTTTTGGCAGGTTTTCCTGCTGAGGGAACTGCGGCGGCCCGAGAATTAGTCCTGATTTGGGAAGCGGAATTTAACACTTGACTGTTGACTGTTGACTGTTGGCTGTTGGCGGGTGACTGTTGACTGTTAAAAACCTAAAATCTAAAATCTAAAATCTAAAATCTAACATCGATCTACTGATTACTAAGGACTGATGAATCTAATTGTCGTCATCCGATTGTATAAATCCGGGGCGGTGCGAATGATTTTTCTCAGAAGTTCATCCGTCACCCAAAAGACGAGGGGAAACGAAAATGTTTTGCTGAATTCGCTGCATAGTAGGTTGGTAGAAACGAGCAATCGATCGATCGTCTCCACTGATTCCAAACCGAGAAGCATTAAAGCTGGAGGCTGTTCCCCGTCTATTTCTGCTGCGATTGTCCTGTAGAGAGTTGTCGCCGATTTGGGCAAAAACAGTTGCTGCGGTTTCACGGGACAATTTACTTGCAGCCGATCGACTATTTGCTGCCGCAAAGCCAGGGAGTTGCAGTTGACTAAAACGAAAGAAAAGTAACCTTGGGAAAGACGGAGCGTCCTAATTAAAGTTGATAACGACCGCTCGTTATATTTAGCTGCATCGTCTTTAGCTGTATTTTCTGAGCTTTGCTCTACAAACATAAATTGCATACTTTTTATCTAGTTTTAGAGATTTTCTAGATTAAATGATGTTTCTAAAGAAAATGTGAAGATCGAAAATTTATTTTTCATTGAAAAACATTTGGGTAACTATACCACGGTTTTAAATTAATATCAATAGTCCACTCGAAATAGTCCGATCGACTAATTTGGCTTGAACCCACTCAAAAAGCCACCTGCGACGGCACAACACAAGTATAGCCGCCGCAAGAAGAAAGAAGGAAGAAGCATATTTCGCAAGGGTTTCAGCAATTAATAACGTTCTAAATATCTGGCACGATTGCTAGATAAAATGTAATTAAACATACAAAAAAATCACCGGGAATTCTCAGCCAGCGGCAAAGTAAACCAAAAACTTGCCCCAGCACCAGGAGTGCTAATTACCCCTATTGTGCCGCCATGAGCAACAATAATTTGCCGACAAAGATATAGACCCAAACCCAAACCGACGGAGTGTCGGGATTGCTCACCCCTAACGTAAAGGTCAAAAAGATGTTCACACTGTTCCGGCAATATTCCCGCCCCGTCATCTTCCACGGTACAGTAAATCATCCTAGTTCCGGGATTGGGGATTGGGGACTGGGGATTTGTAATCGGTAATTTGTCGATGTCTGGTTTTGCTGTGCTTGGATTTATAATTAATTTATCCGCCTTAATTACTTTCGCCGAAACTGTTAAATTCAGCCCGGGTAGATTGTGTTTCAAAGCATTAGCAATTAAATTAGATAAGACGCGCCATAACTGAGTCTTGTCAGCCTTCACGGCTGGCAAATCATCCGGAACCAAATTTTTAAAAGTAGCTTTACCCTCATTTATTAAAGGCTCCAAATCGGTAGCAGCAGCTTCAACTATCGCCCTCAAATCAACCCGCTCGCAATGCAAAACCAAACCGCGTAATTCCCCGGCGTGAACTTCCAACAGCGAATTTATCAAGCGCAATTGCTGCTCGCTACCTTGAATCATCCGCTCCAAAATAGAACGGGGAATTGCGATGGCATCCCCAGGTTTCGTCTGCCAATTTTTCAGCACCATTAACATTCCCGCCACCGGGTTTCGCAAGTCGTGAGAAAGAGCGTGGATAAACAGCCGCAGCGATTCTTGTGCCTGTTTGCGCTGCGTGATATCCTCAATTAAACCCTCATAATAAAGCACGGCGCCGCTGCTGTCCCGTACCGCCCGCGCCTTCTCAGAAATCCAGACAATACTGCCGTCTGATCGGTAAATTTTAGATTCAAAATCCGATACTGTGCCGCTTTCCTCGATCGCTCGCAAAAACTCATTTCTGCGAGCTGGATCGACGTACAACTGCCGCTCAATATCAGTAAACTTTTCCGTCACTTCTTCCGGGGAATCGCAGCCGTAAATCCGCGCCAAAGCTGGATTTGCAGTAATATAACGGCCATCGGGAGTGCTTTGAAAAATTCCCTCGCCCGCATTCTCAAAAATGCTGCGGTACTTCGCCTCGGCCACCTCTAACTGCTGGTAAGCAGATTCCAACTCACGCCTGGTACTAAACTCTTTCCGTTGCAGACATTCGTACCAATAAACGGACAAGTCACATATTAAACAAAACCAAAACAAATATAAGTACAACCCGGTCAACTTAAAAGGAGTATACTTAGCAAAACTTAGATTTAAAACCAAATTTATCCCGACGTGGCAACACAAAACGCCGAGTTGAGAAATCAGGTGGAGGCGCCAGCGGACGGGCATCAGCGTAGCTTGGATCAGAAACGCTAAAGTCCAGGTAAAAATCGGTACTTCCCCGGCTTGTGCGACGGCTAACCCAAGCTGTACAACGAGCGTCAGCGACCACGAAAAACCCAAAAATAGCCAACCGGGATAGCGCTGTCCGAAGGAGGTTTTTTGCAACACAAAACAGGTCAACAAACCCAATTCTACAGCAGCGCTCGTGTACAAATAAACACTTTTAAACTCCTGGCGAGCGAAGAATCTTTCGCCCAGAAAATAGACCGTTATTGTGAAGGCAAAAAAGATGGCAATTCCCACAGCAGGGCGCAGCCGCTCTCGGAGGAAGCGATCGCGCCACACCTCGTAAACCGTTAACGCCTGAACTGATTTTGCATTGCCCAAATAGTTCATACCATTTTAGATTTTAGATTTTAGATTTTAGATTGACAAAGATCGATCGTCCGAGTTAACAGCAGGTAGCGAAAACCAGAAAGTCGAACCACCGCCGGGAGTGCTTTCGACGCCGATGAAGCCGCCGTGAGCTTTGATAATTTGCTTGGACAGGTACAATCCCAAACCCAGCCCTGTTAATTGTCGGCTATTAGGGTCTTGAACGTAAAGTTCAAATAGAGATTCCCGCTGTTTGGCGCTGATTCCCACTCCATTATCTGTTACAGTACAGCGAACCATTTTTACGGTGACTCCGGGGAATTTGCTGCCGATATTGCCAATTTCACCCTGATAGCGGGGCATTTTGCAACTGCCGTCGAGGTTAAATTTGGCCAGGGTTTCCTGATTTTTCTGCGTGGTCTCGCCCATCCTAGGACGATCGCCCGCAGGAGAGGCGAGGTTAGCGATACAGCGGGCGCTCAGATTATTTAGCGGTGTTAAAGCCTGTGAATTTTCTTCATAAGTTAGCCTTTTTTCAACTGCAATTACCTCGGCTTTAAAAGTTATATTGACTCCCGGAGGATTGTGTTTAATAGCATTAGTCAACAGATTTTCTAGCACGCGCTGCAGGTGTTGGCGATCGGCATTGACTTGTGGTAAATCCGCCGGGATTTCCTGAGTCAAAGTTGCTTGATTTTTGGCTAGCATCGGTTCTAAATCGGCAATAATGGCTGAAGCTAAAGACGACAAATGCAGCGGTAAAGTATTGATAACAATACCTTTGACCTCGCTAGCGTGAGCGTCGAGTAGCGCATTAACCATAGTCAACTGGTGTTCGCTGGCTTGAACGATCCGCTGCAAAATCGATCGAGAAACCGGAACATCTTGTACAGAGTCAGAAGGCGATTTGTTGAGCAAATTTTTCAGCAGTATTAACATTCCCATAACAGGAGTGCGGAGATTGTGAGAAACTGCGTGCAAAAATAGGTCTTTCAGGCGGTTGCTTTCTTGCAGTTCGTGCATTTTTTGTTGTAGTTGGCGGGTGCGTTCCTCCACTTGAGATTCCAAGCTGGCATTGAGAGCTTTTACCTGCTGTAAAAGTTGGGCTTGCTGGAGAGCGATCGCCACTTGGGTAGCGAGTTTTTCTAACAAATCAATTTCAAATTCCTGCCACTGGCGGGGCCCGGAGCACTGGTTGACGGCCAAGATCCCGAACAATTCATCCCCCAGGACGATCGGCACATTTAACGTCGCGCGAATTTGATAGTCGCTGTACAATTGGGCAATTGAAAGGCTGAGTTGAACGCTAGCAGTATCGGAGATAGCTCGGACGCGGTTGTTAGCATAAAAAGTTTTCTGGTTTTCGAGGTGATTCTCGTCAGCGAGTACCCACCCGAAAAGAGAACGGCATTGGGTATCCACAGACTCGGCCACAACCTTACCGTACACCGGGCTAGGAAGATTTACCCCGTCCGCGTCCACAATACCGATGAAAGCGCGGTCTGCCTTGAAAAATTGCCGGACTTCGGCAACAGTAGTGTTGAGAATTTCTTCGAGGTCGAGGGAGTTGCGAATTCGCAGGGCGATTTCTGAGAGCAAGCGATCGCGATCGGAGGACGCCCGCAAAGCGGTTTCCGCGCGGTGGCGTTCGGTAACGTCTTGGACTGTGGCGGCGATCGCCCCTGACTGAATGGCCGACTGTTCGCAGACAGTGCGTTCGGAGCCGTCTGCAAGCACAATTCGGTAGTTAATGCAATAGGCTTGGCGCTCCAACATAGCTTGGCGCTGCGATCGCGCCACCAATTCTCGGTCTTCTGGATGTACAGCTTGCAAAAAAACTTCTGGTGTCGGTTTGACAGTTCCAGGAGCAAAACCTAAGAGGCGGTAAAGTTCGTTTGACCACCGCAATTCGATATTGGATATATGATGTTCTGCAGATTCTTCGCAGTTGTCAGTTGCTGTGAGGGCGGCGCAATTTAAATCCCAATTGCCCAACTGAGCGATGCGCTGAGCGTTGGCTAAACTAGCTTCGCGATCGCGCAGCATGGCGGCCGTGCGGCGCACCTCCACCAGCGCTTGCTGGCGTTCTGCTACGGCGGCGGCCAACATCAGAGCCACAAGGGCGATCGTGCCGGTAAAAGCTTGTAAAAATAAAACCGCCTGTTTGAGATTATCACTTTTGGCCAAAAACGGGCCGCCTCCCTGTACTGCTCCCCAAATCGCGATGCAAGAGACGATCGAATAAGCAAAAATCGCTCCCGCCGATTGAAACCGCAGGGCGGCCCAAACTATTAGAGGAAAAGGCAGATACTCCAGCGGATACTGAGCGATCGCCGCCTGTGTTTTTGAGCAAAAAAACAGCCAGCTCACACTCAGCAATAGAGTCAGCCAGAGGGCTATTTCTGAATAATTAATAATTAAAAATACAAGATTGTAGCGGTTTTCAGGTGCAGTAATTCTGTGCCTAGAATTAGTAATTAATAATTGAGAATTGGCAATTAGTAATTGATTATTTTGCTTGTTGAAAAGTGCGATAAAAATTGATATAATGCGGGGTTTTAAGGGAAATTTAAAACTATTAACGGCGTGGTTCAAAGTCAGCAGCACAGGCGTCACAATCAAAATTCCCATGCCGTCTCCGAGCCACGTAGTCCACCAGTTGCGAGAGAAATTGCTCCACTGAGCCCAACCAAAAATGCACGTTCCCAAGTTGCCGAGGATAGAACCGAGGAAAGTAGACCCGATGACAGCGCCCGCCACTAAAGCCAGAACATCTCGCAATCGATCGAGTTTGGTAGAAAATCCGCTCTCCCTCAGCAAAGCCTCTCCAGCCAGCGCTTGTAGGGTGACGCTAAAGGCTGATGTGACAATGACAGCCGACGGTATACCGGCGGTAGAGTTTAACAGCACCGAACCGAGGGCAATTCCCGGCCACATCCGTCGCCCTTGCAGTAACAGTGCCGCTAGAGCAATACCGGCCGGCGGCCAAACGGGGGAGGGTTCGGCTTTCACCAGTCCCAGCATCGACGCTGCGAGTTTTCCGGTAACAAAGTAGGCCAGGGCCAGGATGCCGGTGTACAGAAGCATTCGAGTGCGGGGGTTGAGCAGTTTCATGTTTAGTGCGATCGAATCCTCCATTCCTAGTTTTTAATTTAGGCGGCTTTGGGGCGATCGAACTTCCTCCTGACGACTCACCTGACTGGGGGAGTGGGGAGTGGGGAGAGTGGGAGAGTGGGAGAGTGGGAGAGTGGGAGAGTGGGAGAGTAGGAGCATTTTTTCTTCTACCTTCTACCTTCTACCTTCTTCCTTCTTCCTTCTTCCTTCTTCCTTCTATTAAAATCCAAAACTCCGCTTACCATCCGGCTTAACAGTCAGCCAATTGGTCTTTGCCATTGCCAGTTGTTCCTCAGAAACTGTAGCGTTCGTAAGATTCGCCCCGCACAAATTTGCTCCCCGCAAATTCGCCTTAGTCAAATAAGCCCCCGTCAAGTCAGCACCTCGGAAATCCGCGCCTTCAAAATTGGCAGTGCTGCAATAAGCCTCAGTCAAATTAGCATCTCGCAAATTCGCCTGAATTAACCGGGCGTGACCCAAATTCGCCCCCGACAAATCCGCTGCTTGCAAATTTGCCTTCACCAACCTAGCCTGATAAAAATTCCCCCCCGCTAACTGCGCTTTTTGCAGTTGCAAACCCGACAGTTCGCAGTCAGCAAAATCGCGCTTGCCTTTAAAATATGCTGCTCGCACGCTGTTGGTGTCCCACTTAGGAGCAACTTTCGATACCTTTGACGCTGCTAAATTGCCGCTAGAAGGTCCAACCGTTCCGAAAGTTCTGCCGGACTCAGCCAGAGTCCGGGAAACTCTCGGCTGCATCCCCGTGTTCCCGGATTGGGTGAAGGAAGTTCTACCAGCGCGGGTGTGGTTCGATCGTAAATCTTGATTGATTTTGCTCTGAGGCGGTGACCAGGAAGAACCCTCGTCATTAAATATTGTCGGTTCTTCAACTGTACGAGAAGAGGCGTTGAATTGAGTTGCCAAGCCATCCATAAGACTTGGGTCTTCAAATTGGCCCGAGAGAGCTCTGAGGACATCTGCTGCCGATTGGAAGCGGTGCCCAACCATCGGCTTCAGCATTTTTTCGAGAATCCGCGCAAAATTTGGACTCACCTGAACGTGGGGCTGCCAAACAATTTCGCCCGTTACTCCATCAAAATCTAAATCCTTGGGCGATTTTCCTGTCAGCAAGTACAAGCAAGTCATGCCCACCGCGTAGATGTCGCTGGCAAATATCGGCCGCAGCGCCATTTGTTCCGGGGGGGCAAAACTAAATGTGCCGACTGAAAATTTCGTGTTGGCGCTTTGGTCGGCGGGGTCTAATAATATTGTTTGGCTAACTTGGTCTTTTACCGCTCCGAAGTCAATCAGAACTAAGTGGCTGTCTTGAACTCGGCGAATAATATTTGCGGGTTTGATGTCTCGGTGAATTACTCCTTGGCTGTGGATATATTGCACTACTGGCAGAATTTCTAATAGAAATTTTTTAACATCCGATTCGTTGAAACGGCCTGACTGCTTGACTTCTTGTTTCAAAGTCGAGCCTTTAACATACTCTTGAACTAAGTAGAATTGCTGTTCCGTTTCAAAATAGTCTAGCAGCCTCGGTACTTGGGGGTGGTCGCCAAGTTGGCCGAGGGTTTTCGCCTCTCGCTTAAATAATTCCCGCGCCATTTCTAAAACTCGCGGCGACGAACTACTGGGTCGCAGTTGCTTAACTACACAACTCGGTTGACCGGGCAATGAGATGTCTTTTGCCAGAAATGTAGCTCCAAAACCTCCTTGTCCTAACGGTTCAATGACTTGGTAGCGAGCGCGCAGCAATAACCGCGCACCGCAAGTCTGACACTGAAGAATAGAGTCAGCAGGGTTTTGAGGATGGGGACAGCCCGGATTTACGCAGTAGCTCATATTGATTGAGTTTGCCTATGTTGTTCTGATCTTGTCAGCGTCGCTCGACTGCACAAATAGCCTGTTCCTACTTCTGGTAGACATACTAATCTATCAGTTGTCGGCTGGCCGTGCCTTCGATGGCGAATTGGAATTGCACCTAAGTCTTTTAGGCCGATATCTTTTCCCTATTTTGATTATCTCGCTGGTCTGAGTTTTTTCGGTTGATTATCCTTGAAGATAGTTTAAAGACTTGCTAAAGTTGTCCTTTTTTGTGTAAAGTCTTTCTAAACTTAGGTGCTTTTTGCATTGTTAGATGTCTCTAGCATACCTCATTCTCTGAATAAGAATGCTACTCATCCCCCAGTAGACATCTACCTTGGGGCAGATCCCTTCTTTTTGCTTATGTGTACCATAACAGTCTTGACAAAATTGAATTAGTATGCTAAGAAAAGCTTTCCCGAATAAATTCTGGGACTCAAAAGTCGTAGCCTGTCGGCGCGGACTTTTGACTAATAACTACCGAGCACTGACAACTAACTACTGACTAAATTATGCGTATATCTCTAAAGTGGCTCCGGGAATTGGTGGATGTGGCGATATCCCCGGAAGAATTAGCCGAAACCCTGACAATGGCTGGGTTTGAAGTGGAAGAAATTGAAGACCGCCGCCCGTGGGCAAGCGGCGTAGTTTTGGGCAAAATCATTGCCTGCGAACAGCATCCGAATGCAGACAAATTGAGAGTTTGTCAAGTGGATGTGGGTTCCTCAGAAGCTTTGAATATTGTTTGCGGCGCACCGAACGCTAGGGCAGACATTTATGTGCCTGTCGCGGTTGTGGGCACTTATTTATCGACTATTGATTTAAAGATTAAACCGGCTAAATTGCGGGGCGTTCCTTCCGAAGGAATGATTTGCTCTCTGGCCGAATTGGGACTATCTAAAGAGTCAGCCGGGATTCACATTTTCGATTTAGAAAATCCCGAATTGGGCAGCGATATTCGCCCGCTTTTGGGTTTAGATGACGTGATTTTAGATTTGACAGCAACTGCCAACCGGGCAGACGCTTTGAGCATGGTGGGCGTGGCGCGGGAAGTGGCGGCGCTGACTGGGGCGAGTTTGAGAATTCCCGCAGCGAATGGTGTTGCGATTGAGGGCAAAGAAAGTCCTGGTTTGGCAGTAGAAATATCGGAACCGCAAGGATGCCCGATTTACATCGGCACGGCAATTGAAGGTGTGAAAATTGCTGCTTCTCCAGCTTGGTTGCAGCAGCGGTTGCAGGCGGCGGGAGTGCGGCCGATTAATAATGTAGTTGACGTGACTAATTACATTTTATTGGAATGGGGCCAGCCGCTGCACGCTTTCGATCGCGATCGCCTGCAATCTTTCACCGGTACTCAAGATATCAGCATCGGCGTCCGCTTTGCTAAAACAGGCGAATCATTCAAAACTTTGGACGGACAAAACCGCAATTTGCAAGCACAAAATCTGTTAATTACTGCTAGCGACAAACCTGTTGCATTAGCTGGAGTAATGGGTGGTGAAGACACGGAAGTTCACGAAGGAACGCAAAATTTAGTCCTGGAAGCCGCGATTTTTGACCAGGCAACGATTCGCCGTTCTGCGCGCGCTCAAGGCTTGCGGAGCGAGGCATCGATCCGCTACGAACGGGGGGTGAATCAGGCGGCTTTAACGACGGCTTGCAACCGCGCTGTAGCTCTAATTTTGGAGTTGGCTGGAGGCACTGCGACGGTGCAGAAAACGGCGAGTTCGGGCGATGATTTGAGTTTTTCGCGATCGCTCGAATTGCGTCTCGATCGAGTAAATCTGGTTTTGGGGCAGTTGAAAAGAGGAGAAACAGGCGGTTCTAAATATCTGGAACCGGAAGAGGTAAAAAATATTCTCACAGCCTTGGGATGCGACGTTGTTCCAACGGAAAAAGAGCGGGTTTGGAATGTGACGGTGCCGCCTTACCGCTATCGCGATTTAGAAAGGGAAATAGATTTAATTGAAGAAGTTGCCAGACTGCACGGTTATGACAATTTCTGCGATACTTTACCCAGCAAAACGGAACCCGGTTATTTGTCACCGGAATATGCCGCAATTCGGAATGTGCGATCGGCTTTTCGGGCGGCCGGGTTGACGGAGTTGATGCACTATTCTTTGGTGAAAACTGAGGGAGAAAATCAGGTTGTGCTGGCGAATCCGCTGTTTGTGGAGTATTCGGCTTTGCGGACAGAAATGCTGTCGGGTTTGATTGATGCTTTCCAGTACAATTTGGAACAGGGAAATGGGGCGCTAAACGGTTTTGAAGTCGGCCGCATTTTCTGGAAAGATGGGGATGCAATGAAGGAAGCCGATGCAGTTGCGGGTATTATCGGCGGCGATCCGACTGTGTGGAAATGGCAGCAGGGAGGGCGCGATCGACCTTTGACTTGGTTTGAGGCCAAGGGGGTTTTGGAAAGCGTGTTTCAATGGTTGGGTTTGGCGGTGGAATATCAAAGCGATTCCTCTGATACGCGCTTGCATCCGGGCCGCACGGCTGCGTTATCGTTAAACGGGAAACATTTAGGGGTTTTTGGACAGTTGCACCCGCAATTGCAGCAACAAAAGGATTTGCCTGAGCAAGTTTACGTGTTTCAATTAGATTTAGCGGTGCTGTTGGGTGAATTAGGGCGATCGAGCAACTTAACTCGCAAGTTCGCGGGTTATTCGAGTTTCCCCGCTTCAGACAGAGACATTGCATTTTTCGCGCCTGTAGAGGTTGCGGTTGTTGAGATGCAGAGTGCGATGAAAAAGGCGGCGGGTAGTTTGCTGGATTCCGTGGAACTGTTCGACGAATATCGGGGCGACAACGTACCGGCGGGACAGCGGAGTTTGGCTTTTCGGTTAATTTACCGCGCGGGCGATCGAACATTAAGCGAAAGCGATGTCGAACCGGCGCAGCAAAAAGTGCGCGATGTTTTAGTTGAAAAATTCGGCGTTAGTTTGAGAAGCTAAAATAGGCTCCTACTCACTAATAAACCGCCAGGGAATGAATTCCTTGGCGGACTCAGGGAAAAATCGTTAAATTGACACCAAGGGCCGCAACATATCCCGCACAGCGAAGGAAATATCAGGAAATTGCAAAGGACAAATACTCCCATCATCCGCCAGAATCACTTGACTTAGATAACCATCCTGACTCGGTTCTCGAAAAACGTGAAGTTGCCGATTATTAACATCCAAAACCCAATAATCTGCAATTCCAGATTGAGCATAAAGATTTGCTTTTATCCCCAAATCTGTTCTCAGCGTAGTATCGGCTACTTCAATAATCAGATAAATTTCTGAGGGAGTTGGATGGTGGTCTTCATAGTAAAGTGGATCTGGTATGACTACAGAAATATCGGGTTCTGGTTCAGAGTAATTATTGAGCCGAACCGGGTCTTGCAGTCGCACAAAAATCTGCTCTCCTAAACGGTTATCCAGTAATATCTTCGTGCGCGCAATCGCCGCACCGTGGGCTGTTCCTTTGGCTGCCATCTTTACTATCTGTCCCGCCAGTAATTCTACTCGTTCATCTTCGTCAAGAATCCCAATTTCCGCCATCCGGTGATATTCTTCAACCGTCAACAGGCGAATGTCTAATAAAGTCATAGCAATCTTCTCCTATCTAACAATCATCTCTCTTTCCCCTCTTCCTCTGCGCCCTCTGCAGTTCATTAATCTTATTCTTAAAATTTTAGTTAAAACCTCTTACTCTTATTGTACAATAACTTTTAAACAAATTCATCTAAAGCTCAAAAATATGACCAAATATGTGATGTGGGGAAGTTACTGCGAAGATGTTCTAGAAAAACGCGCTCCCTTTCGGGACGCTCATTTAGCCGGATTGGCTAAGCAGAAGGAATCGCGTGTGTTAAGTACGATCGGGCCTACAAAAGATTTAACTAAAGTTTTTGCAATTTACGAAGCCGAAGATGAGGCGGCGGTGCGACAATTGGTGGAAGCCGATCCTTATTGGGTAAATGGGGTTTGGACTGAGTACGATGTGAAAGAGTGGATTCAAGCTTTTTGAAGGGGTTAACAGGGTGAACATCTTAAGATTGCATGACAGCGATTTAGTTCCAGTGGACTATGGCGATTTGCTGGCCAAGATTTTAGAAGTTTTGCAGGAAAACAATCTCTTTAGCATTTCGGCTGATAAGCGTCGTCTGCTAATAGATATTGACGCGGCAGCTAATCAAATAGCCACTTCGCAAGTCTTGCCACCTTTGGGTTCTTGTGAACGTCAAGCACGTTCGGCTACTGTCAATTTTCCGGCGGAAGTTGAAACTAGATTTGGCATTCAAATTAGACAAATTAGAGAACATTTGCGACAACATTTAGCATCTGTTGTGGGAGGAGATGGTATTGAAAATTTCGTAGCTAGCTTAATTGAGCCTTTAGAATCACCGTCTTTTCAGGGAAGTGGCACCGACTTAGGTTTCAAATACGATTTTGCCAAATCCTATCCTACCTTAGCAAAAAAAAAGCTAACTTTGCAGCGCCCAAATACTGTTGGAACAACGGCAATTTTAAAGCTGCATAAATTAACTATCGCCGTGCGAGATTCAGACATTTTTCAGCAACAACTGAAGGAGGGTTTAGAGAATTACATTGATGAAAATGCTGACACTGAAAGCGATAAGCAAGAACTGCATCATCTGCTTGATGAGATGGTGCAAAATGAAAATTCTGATTTCCATAAGTTGCTCAAACTTGTAGACAAAGAAACTCTCGGTAAGCTGAATAAAGAAGCTAAGATTACTTACTTGGAGTACCTGCTAGAAAACATTCGCAATAGCAGCACAGATAGTCTTGGGAGCGTCTATTTAGAAGACTTGATCCGGCGGATTAGGTTGCTCGAAGCATACATTGGCGATCGCACAAAAGATGACGGCTATTATAATGTCAATTATGCTGGTGTCACGGTTAACTACAGAGATATGTTTTCCCGAGCGGAAGTCTTAGATGCACTTCCCATCATTCCGATTGTAGCAGGTTATTTAGGAGAAACCACAGACAGCCATTTGAACGAACGTAAATATATTTTTGGTTTAAAACTGAAATTTGGCAATGAAGTTCAAGCCCGCGGCGGTGAACCTGTATTTGATTATAACCTGAATTTGCTCAATCCTGAAAGTGAGGAACACAAAGCCGAATTAGCCGATAGTTACACTAGCGAAACCTTTATTCGCAAGGTATTAAAAATAGCATTGTTGTACTATTTTGTATTTGCTTCTCTGAGCAATCCTTTAGCGCCGGATTACAACCCTGAATCTGAATTAACTTACGATCCTAGACAAAGCTTTGAATCAGTAATTTCTGTACTCAGAGGTTCTGATGAAGAAAAGAAAAAGGGGATATTTCGAGGTATCAAAAGAGGGCTTACTGAATATAATGTTGACGTTAAAATAAACAGTCTCAAGCAATTATTGAAAAACTTTATAGATAGGCAAACAATTTTGCCAACTCGCACAGAACCGCGACATATCAGCATCAAAAGAGGCATCCTAGAAGATATCGATAACGCTTTAACGACTGGTCGATTTTTCACTGATGTTCTGCAACAAAATCCCAAACAATCACTCCAGTATATCGCCGTCGAACAATCGAGCATCAACGAAACAGCTATCTGTCAGCTACCAGTCAATATCACAATCGAAGATGTCCGCTACTTCCCTACTGAGGAATTCCAGAATTTCAGCATGGAATATTACATTAAGGACATCAATGCTTTGCCTGTACTTTGGGTTCCTGAAAGTCAGATGAATGTATATAACAGCAGTTTTTCCAAACAGTATAAATTGCTGTTGTTTCGTTATAATAATAAACGTTTAGACAGCAAGGACGGTTTGAAACCAGATGCAGCATTTGTTTACAAATTTTGTGTTTCGCTGCTGTCTTATATTTGCCTGCAAATCTTGTTACAAAATCAGAAAAAGAATTTGTTTGTTCCGATGGTGAGACTTCACGAAGGCGACCACAATAACCCTTCGCCGTCGGAAAAGTTTATGGCTAACGTTTCTAAAACATTGTCTCATCTGTTTAGTGAAAAATATCGCTCGACTTCTCAAGGCTTTCGCGTCAAGCAAAAACCGAATGGTTACAGTATTCGCAACGGTTTGAGTTCCCTGTACTCAATATTGCCTAAAAAGTTTAAATTTCGGAATGTTCCACTATCTCCAGAGTTGGACAATTTAGCAATTATTGTCGTATCAAGTTGCGAAAGCGATGCAAAAAAAGGTAATAGCGATCGCTTTCAGAGAAAAACCTGTTTGTTAGGCGAAGTTGCGGGAATTAAACGCCTATCAGAGGATACAATTCAAGTCGGAATGCTGAAAACTTTGTCCGAAAACTACAGCGTTCAACACCTTTACAGTCAGCCGTCAATCCTCGAAGATACTGTCAGTCAGCTATATAAATATGGATATCGCAATTTCCTATATATTGCACAAGTACCTTATATGAGCACGCTGCACATTACCCAGACGGATGAAGATGAGGAGTTGTTTTTTATGTCGAAAAGCTTAATCCAAACGTTGAAAGGAGAGCGGCAAGATATCAGGATTTATCCGGTATTTTTTGATAAATATTACGTCCGCAGTCCTAAACAACACAAGGGAGAATCTTTTTACATTCAGGATACAACGGAACTGGAAAGTTTATCAAAAGATCCCAGTCAACAAGCTGTGATGTTTTTTAATCTGTTTAATGGTATCAAAGTAGAGCAAGGGGAAAAGAACTTTTACAACGGTGTAATTTCTTACTCGACACTGTTGAATATATACGAAGGCATTCTCGATGACCAAGATATTCGTCAAGGTTTGATGTACGATGGTGAAATTAAAGATACTTTACTGCACTATTTAACCATCTTCCACTTTTCTAGGTATGAAGCCCGTCAACAGATTAGTTTGAAACTCGATCCTTACGCTCATATTATCGGCGATGATTCAGTTGGTACTCTATCTGTTTTTATTCATGGAGGCGGGTGTGCGGATTTTAACTCGCTGGCTTTTTTGAATAAGGTAAGAGAAGTATTGAGCGTAACTGAGGGAGGTACAAAATAATGATAAGTGAAGATTTTGGACGGCTGTTTGAGGTTGGATTTAATATTGGGATTTTGGCATATATTAAAAAGGAAAAGCTAGCTCACAATTTTGGTAATTCTTACAGTCTGGATTTGCAGCATCTCAAATTGCCAAAGATGATGGCGGAAATAATCAGAGAAGCTAATCTGCTGAGTATTTTAGATGCTGAGGTTGTTGAAAAATGGAGCCTGTTTTTTGTCCAAAAAGGCTTTATTGGTGGGTTAAATTTTTTCCGGGATTACGTCAAATCTACTGGCTGGAATTTGCCGCGCTTAAAAATTTTGTACTGTCAGTGCAGTTTTAGTGATGCTAACAGTATCAGAACCTATAACAAGGGTGAGAAAGAAGCATTTAAAGAGCTATTGTCTCAGTTAAAAACCGCCAAACCGAGTTTATCAGATGATGAGATTAACTCCTACATCCGTCGCTACTCGAAAAAAGGCGAGTTTTTGCAGGCTGATACGCTGATGCTGTTACAGTATGGCAATGATTTTAGAATTCTCTGCGTTGATTTGTCTGTGTTTTCTCCGACGCTAGCTCCAAAACCGGAGGATCTCAATGAAATAGAGGTGATACGGAAATATTTGATGAGAGAAATTAGCTATTTGCGATCGAAAAGTGTGTTTTCTAATCTGCGGATGGATACCAGCACTTTAGGTGTGGATTTCTCGGAGGATTTAAAACGATTTTTTACAGCTTTTAAGTATAAGGATAAGGAAAGCACTAAGTTAATTCAGGCTGGTAGCTATGCTCACAGTTTCTATGGATTTCTACAACAAACTGGTATAATTTCAAGCGATGCTGAGGTTTTGTTTAATGTGGTTGGTTATGGTGATCGCAATATTAGCACAATTTCCCTACGCAAGGACAAAATCAAGTTATTAGCAACTTGTGCCCAGATTTACCAGAATGAACCGAAAGGTAAAGAGATTAGCGATGCTCGCAGCGAAGTTTTAGATGTTATTCAACTCAACGCGGCTCGCAGTTTTAAAGAAGGCAGAAAGTTTGTTGATTCTTTGTTAGGAATTGGGAAAAATGTCACTGAACCTCTACCTCATACTGAGCGGATAGACAATTTTGTTAATTCAATAGATATTATATCAGATAAACTGGCAGATGAGTTGCAAATTTCTCGCGGATTACATTTGAGAAGTGCTCACGCTGAATTGATTGTGAAAGCGCTTCAGTCTGATGAAACTTATATCTTTTTGACTGGGAATCCGGGAATAGGTAAAACAACTGCGATCGCCAATTTCCTCAAAACCCATATCGACGACGGTTTCTTATTCCTGTACGTCAGTCCCCGCAAGCAAGTAAACTTGGATATTATCGAAAAATTTAAAGATACAAAGACTGGTTTCCTGTGCGAGGATCGGTTATTCTGTATTAACACAAACTCAGACCTTATTGCAAGTAATGCTGGCCGGCGTACTGTCAAGTACGCCTCCAATAGCCGTAGCGAAAACTTTACAGAAAAAACGGTTCATTTTCTCAAAGATAATCCCGAGGTTCAGGTAAAAGAATACCACCAGCGAGAAATTGAAAGAAAGAATGAAACCGTAATTAAACCAGCTAGCCTCAAAACTATGGGAGTGCTAAATAGCATTTGCAATGGAATTTATAGCGTAATTAACTGTAAAATTTCTAATAATATTGTCGCTACGGTTTCTATCCAATCTTTGAGAATGAAAGAAAATAGACAAAATACCCTTGATTATTTAGAAAATATATTTCAAGATACTTACAACAAACGGGATAAATTTGTCATTCCCGCTAAGATGCAAGAAATATCCAGTCGCATCAAACATATTTTTATTATGATCGATGAAATTACTGGAGATGATGGTGGGGTTGAGTTTTTAGATGGAATTGCTAAGATTGTCAAAAAACATGAGTTGCACAAGCTGGAACACGGCTTTAATACTAAAATTATTGTAGCAGATGCTTCGATTGTGGACTCCGAGGTGATTAAACAACACCTTGATAACACGTCACCGGAACCCGATAAAATCTACTTTAAAAAGTTAGCCAAAAATTCTAATATAATTGAACCTTTACAAGTCATTCCTTTTAAATTTAAGAATCTACCTGCAAAGGTGATCAATGCGAATTCCTACCCGGCGCGCAGTTTAGAGATAACTTACAAGGTATTTGTAGAAAGTGTTAAATATCAGGAAGATGCCCCTTTGAAACAAAATAGTAATTTACTCAAGCGGGTACAGTCTGAAATAATTGAGGATATCAATCAGCGATTAGCAATCCCCGGTGTGGAACAAATTATAGTATATATTCAAAACAAGCAAAGATTGGCAGAATTAATTGAAAAAATTAAAGAGAGTCGCGAAAAGTTTGAGCCTTTTACCGATTATCTGGAAATTCACGCGAATATCTCGGAAGAGGAGAAACAAAAAATACAGGAATTCAAAACTACAGCTAAAGTAATCTTTATGACTGCCTCGGGAAGTCGTGGACTTTCTTTCCCGAAAACTAAGCATATTTTAGTGGATATTCCCCGCTTCCAAATAGAGAAAAATCTGATGGAAGTGATACAGGTGATTTATCGGGGACGCGGGGAAGATGAGTCAGGTAAAACCCTTGATGGTGAAGACAAAGAATTGGTTTTTTATCTATCTGATACCGCAGTTTATTACGCTGATGATGCGGAACTTTCCCTGCAAGAAAGCAAATTGAGTTTGTTAAATTTATTGCTAATTCTCAAGACGGCGGTGATGACGCGAATTTCGGGATACGGTTATTTAGGTAGGGATAAGTTTTTGATGATTCCGATTGGTGGAAAGTCGGTTTCCGCAGTGGGGGATACTTTTAGCAGCAAAATGGCTTCTCTAATTAAGACGTTAAAAAGCGAAAGCCACCGAGGAAATAGGTTGTTACAGGAGGTTTATAGGAGTCTGGAACAGCTTTTGGGTCGCGGGGAGTTCGTTTTGACGAATTCTGATAAGTCTCGTCAAAAGGGCGATTCTTACCTGGAAATGCGGGAGGATTTTAATCGGAAGTTTTTGGACAAGTGTAATCCTCTTGCAGGTTTGCTGAGTTATGATAATTTAGAGATTGGTCATGTTTGTGGGAGTTTGTTGGTAGTACCTCTAGCTAAGCAAAATTTGCTGGAAAACTACCAGATGCGACTGCATCAGGAAATCAAGAAATGTGTAGATAATCAGTTGCTGCAAAAAATGTATCGCATCAGGGATAGCGAGTCGTACCCGGAGAATGTACGATCGGCAATTAGAGGAGGTGCGATCGAGTTATTGCAATTTCTCAACAGCGATGTGGAGAAAACTCAGTATTTTGAAGAGCAGAGTCAGCAGTTCGATCGCTATTATGCCATACCCCTGTTTGCTTTTGTTAGCGGGGAGGAAATGCAGGAGTATTTTGCTGACAGTAAGCTGGAAGAACCGGAAGACAGGCGGTATCGGGATATCTTGTCGGCTTATGTGCGATCAATCTACCCTGTAGATAGTGTAATGCCGATCGGGCACAAGTATCGAGATTTTCCATTTATCGTGTTTAGAAGCTACAGTTTAGAGCAAAGTAGAGAAAAGATTTTTACAGATAAATATCTTTTAAGTTCCAACGAGTTAAACGTGCTTAATTTAATTTTGTCGAAGCAGGTAAACTGAAACTGGTTGGGTGCGTCCTACAATTTTAGATTTTAGATTTTAGATTGCGAATCAAGGATGACTATCGGGGTTTGGATATTGCCTACAGTGGCATTCTTGTTTGAAACGGCTATCAGTTAGGTGTCCCCCTATCCGCACAGACAATAAAACTCTTCCTCACTCTTTTTGTCCCTGCTTGGCTACTCCTGACCGTTTTTTTTTGCGATTTAATCCCAACTTCTGTAACGCGCTACACATTGCTGTTTTACCCACCCAATTTCCTGTTCTGTGGGCAAATAGCTCACCCAACTCTACTAAGGTTGCATCGGCATTTGCTGTCACTATTTCTCGTTATCTCTGTTTCGGAATTATTCAAATGACTATACCTCGGTTTCCCTCTGGGTTTTGGCTGTACATTTCCCTCTATATTTTGTTGTTTGACAAGCTTTTGAACTAAGCTTTTACTCACAGCAAATATTGCTGCTATTGTTCGGATAGACAGCTTTTGCTCGCTTATGTGCTGCTACTATTTTTTTTCGCAAATCTACTGAATATGCTTTCAGGGGAAAATTATTTTTTAGTCGATTATACTGTACCTCATAATATCCGGAAGTGCTGTAAATCTCCGATTGAAGCGGGTTGCTTTGATTGTTAGTAATTAGTTAACTGTGATTTTATAATTTTATGATACAAACCTTAATTGAGCCGTTGCAGTACCGATTCATGCAGCGATCGCTCATAATTGCCATTCTCGTCGGCATCGTCTGCGCGATCGTCGGCAGCTACCTAATGGTACAGCGGCTGGCCTTGCTCGGAGACGCCATCAGCCACTCGGTTTTGCCCGGATTGGCGATCGCATTTATCCTCGGAGCAAACATCTTTCTCGGCGCGTTCATTGCCGGAGTTTTGAGTACAGTAATCATAGCTTGGATCAAAGCTCGATCGACAATCAAAGAAGACGCGGCAATGGGCATCGTATTTTCGGCATTCTTCGCCCTCGGCATCACCCTAATTACGATCGTCCAAAAAGACAACAAAATCGACCTCAACCACTTTCTTTTCGGCAATATCCTCGGGGTTACGGCTGAAGATGCGATCGACACAGCCGTCATAGTCGCCGTAGTCTTATTAGTTGTAGTATTGTTTTACAAAGAACTGCTATTTTACACGTTCGATCCATTAGGAGCGCAAGCAACAGGTTTGCCAGTAAACCTGCTCAACTTCGGACTGATGGTACTCATCGCGCTCACAATAGTTGCCAGCCTTAAAGCCGTTGGCGTAGTGCTAGTCTTGTCCCTATTAATTACACCTGCAAGTACCGCCTATCTCCTAGTCACTCGCCTGCACCAAGTAATGATTTTAGGCGCAATAATCGGAGTTATTTCCAGCATTAGCGGAATGTATCTCAGCTACTTCTATAACTTGCCATCCGGCCCCGCAATAGTTTTAGTTGGCTCGGGATTCTTTGTGCTATCATTGCTGTTCAGTCCCACTCAAGGAATCCTCACCCAGCCCCGCACACACTCCGGTCAAATTCCTCCAATATGGCGGGAATTAAAAAATTTAACTAAAGGCCCATAACAATTAACTTTGTGGTAACGCTTCAGCGCCGCCCCTCTCATTGTTAATCAGGATCTTCCTTAATCCCCGTGGATGTGCGGTTCAAAAAAGCCTCTTCAATTAATACCCGTAACTGCGAATCGTCGGCTGCATCCAGATTTGGTAAAAATGGTTTTTTTTTAGGAGTGCGAGACAGCAAAAATGGGAGGCTGTCGCAGCGGGCGATCGCAACTGCGAACTATTGCTCAAAAAAACTGTACAATAACAAAAGTTAAAATTTCCAGCAAACAGATCTACTAAGTTAAAAAAACATGACCGTCAAAGTAGGAGACACCGCACCCGATTTTACCTTACCATCTCAAACTGGCACATCAGTCAGCCTCAAAGATTTTAAAGGTAAAAAAAACGTCATCGTCTACTTTTACCCCAAAGACGACACACCCGGATGCACCACCCAAGCTTGCGCTTTTCGAGATAGCTACGAAGTCTTCAAAGACGCAGGTGCAGAAGTCATAGGAATTAGCGAAGATACCCAACAATCACACCAGCAATTTGCCACCAAATATCAGCTACCCTTTACACTGCTGAGCGATACTGGCAACAAAGTTCGGCAATTATACGGAGTTCCAGCTACCCTGTGGATTATGCCCGGTAGAGTAACTTATGTCATTGACAAAGAAGGCGTTGTTAAGCATATTTTTGACTCGATGTTAGACTTCAAAGCACACGTTGCAGAAGCACTCAAAACTTTAGAAGCTATCAAAATTTAGATGGCGCGCGGGTGGCCAGAAACCGGGTTTTTTTACGAAAATGATTTGCTGTATTTAGCAAATTAGTTAAAAAACCCGGTTTCTGCGATATTGGCGCGAAAATCGCAATCTATTGTTTACATGGTTTAATAAATCGCCCTTTTTTAGCTCAAGTCTATTGAAGAATATTGGACTGAGACGGGGATGCTTGATTGACAGGAGAAAATATTATACTAATTATGAAAAATATTGATACATAGAAATTAGAGGTTCTCATCCGTAGGGAAACGGCTTTGCCGTGCCCGGCCAGGAGTTAGGTTAATGTTTGTAGCAAAAGTCAAAAAAAAGTATATATTGACAGGGTTTGTATTGCTGTTGGATTTGCTTTTGTAGGGAGTGTGTGTTCAATTAGTTTCCCCAGCGAGTGGGGAGGCGGGTGATGTGCAGTTCGTCGTGCAGGCGGCGCGTTTCCATTCAATTAGTTTCGCCAGCGAGTGGGGAGTTGAGCCAACAAATTTGGTGCGACCCTTGCGCCGATGCAGCTCAGTTTCCATTCAATTAGTTTCCCCAGCGAGTGGGGAGTGGCGCGTTGTTCAATCGATTGGGCTAATCTTAAGCCGGAGTTTACCATTCGCATCAATTTCTATATCTACATGATGCCTTCCGCTTGATGTCACAACAGCAAGAGTTCCAACTATGGCTCCGATACCACCGCCAACTGCTGCTCCAACAGGGCCACCAACTATAAATCCAAGAATAGCACCTGCACCTGCACCAGCAAAAATATAGAGGGCAGAGTAGTTAATTGTAGTAACCCCAGCAGAATAAGCGATGAATGCGCCTGTAGCTATATTTACCCACTCTCCCGATTTGTTCTTGTGTAACTCAAAAATGGTTTTTAACTTCTCTGGAAGGTCTGAATATCGGTCGTAGTCTGTAATAACTTCAACTTGCTCACTTTGCTCCAAGGCTGTCTTTAGCTCACGATAAAAAATTTCTGTATCTGAGAAAACTAACTTCCGCATACATTCCATTCAATTAGTTTCACCTCCATTCTACACCCCAGACAGCGCAAATAGTCTAGAGGGAGATCGGCGACACCCGCGACAAAAAATTAAGGAAGAGCCGAGGGACAGTTTTGGCAAGCTGCTGTATGTTAATTATCAGATAGATTTGCCCCATCGCTCCCTGAACGAATTCAGTCTGTGGGTGCAAAGATATATGGATAGCCCCCAAGTGCTTTCCCCGCCGAGTTTGGTAGAAAAACACCGACAAGCAGCGAAAGATTTAGTCGCGAGATACAGCTAGCTGGTAAAGACAGATTTTACCACTTGTTCGTAGTGAACACCTCAGTCCTGATTCTCTAAAAAACCCAGAAAGGACTAAAGTCCTTACTAAAAACTCGTGGTTCGTAGTAAGGACTTTAGTCCTTTTTTGCTAACGACTTGCAGCCATTAACAATGAGCACTCAGCAATTATCTAGCTTTTTGCAACACTCGATTTTTCCGATGTAGCGCTTTCGGCAGTTTTGCCATTTTTGCTATTACCGTTACCGTTGCTGTGGCGGGGTTGGATAACTCCATAGCCACCGTGACTCTTGCGTTCGTAGAGTACGTTAATTTCGTCGGTTTCCGCGTTACGGAACATATAGAAATCGTGATCGATAATCTGCAATTGTTCCAAAGCTTGTTGCACCGTCATTGGAGGCATGGCAAAATACTTAGTCCGCACCACCTCAGCAGGAAGTTCGGGAGTTCGATCGCCAATCAGATCTGCTACTACAGGATGTTCCTCAACTACCGTAACCGTTTTGGCACTACTCTGGGTCTTGTTGTCGTGGCGTTTTTCCTTAAATTTCCGCAGTTGACGAGCTATCTTGTCGGCAACCAAATCGATGCTAGCATAAAGGCTTTCCGTGCTTTCTTCAGCCCGAATCACGCTGCCGTTAGCATAAATTGTCACCTCAGCAGTCTGCTTAGGATTGATCCTGGGGTTACGAGCCACCGATAGATGTATGTCCACTTCTGTAGTCAAAGTTTGAAAATGGCTAACTGCCTTTTCAACCTTTTGATTGACGTACTCGCGAATCGCATCGGTGATTTCTATATTCTTACCCTGGATAACAAGCTTCATAGAGCTCCCTCCCTTCTGTAACGTGGGTATATTTTACACAGTAGCACTATGTATTCTGGAAAACACTTATCTTCCAAATCTTTTATTATATGTTGACAATTCTTGATTTAAGCTGCGCCAATATTCCGTAAATACACTCTTGATTTTTTTCATGATTTCTCCTCTCATCCCTCAACAACTAAATGCACAACCCTGCTTACTCCTCGATTGGGGACAAGTGCCCTACTCCCAAGCTTGGGAAATCCAGCAAAAACTCGTGCAAGAACGGCGCGACACGCCTGATTTGCCAGATGTCCTGATTTTGCTGGAACATCCGCCGGTTTACACTTTGGGAATGGGAGCAAAGTTGGAATTTCTGAAATTTGACCCGGGCCAAACTCAGCCGGAACTGCACCGAGTTGAGCGGGGCGGCGAGGTGACTTACCACTGTCCGGGGCAATTGGTGGGCTATCCGATTTTAAATTTGCGGCGTCACCAACAAGATTTGCACTGGTATTTGCGACAGTTAGAGGAAGTGCTGCTGGGGGTGCTAGAAGTTTTGGGGTTGAAGGGTTCGCGGGTTCCCGGTATGACTGGGGTTTGGGTGGATGGGTGCAAGGTAGGTGCGATCGGCATTAAAGTCAGCCGCTGGATTACGATGCACGGTTTTGCTTTAAATGTTTGTCCGGATCTTGCAGGCTTTGGGCAAATTGTACCTTGCGGGATTCCCGATCGACCTGTTGGCAGTTTGGAGCAGTTTATTCCGGGAATTGAGGTCGATCGAGTGCGATCGCTCGTTATCGCTGAGTTTGCTCGCGTTTTTGCAGTGGAAATTGTGCGATCGGAACTAATACCAATCTAAAAAAGCTTCCCGTAAGGACACAGCATTGCTCGCAGTATATCGTCAATGTGCTGTAAGTTCTACAAACTTTTGGCGTCCTTATGGGATACTTTTTCCTCAAAAAAGACACAGATTAGTAGGAAAGGATACGGGTATGACCAACTTTTTAGAAAGATTTAATAATACCCTGAGACAAAGAATATCTCGTAGCGTCCGAAAAACTGTTTAATTCTCTAAAACACTATCCAATCACATGGGATCTATAGCAAGTCTATTTGAGTCATGAATGTAGAACAACCTGAAACGCTTGTGATGATTGAATCGATTGTTTACAAATCAAATGGTTTTGCTATATATTCTAATAATTTCTAATAATTTCTTATACTAGCGCACCTTGAATCTTCCTTTTAGTAGAGATTATCGAACAGTTTGAAGTATTCTTTTTCCTCCCGGAATATCGCTGTCAACAACATAAAAATCTTGCGGATAAATCCAGTGGGTGCCCAGGGGGCCGTGAATTTGAATGCCGGTCATAACGGCATAGGTAAAAATAGAGCGATCCAGGGTATCTAAAAGATGTTCGACATCCTCAGAAATAATTCGAGATGCCAATTTTGTAATTTCTATTAAATCGGGTTTATCTCCATAGGTAATGGTTGAAAGAATTTTTTGCCGAATAATTGTTTGTTCAATATCCTGCATATCCATTTCTAGCTTCAGGTGCCCCGCTGCCAACTCTTCAACAATCGCTTCTAATGCTCCACAGGCATGGGAAGCTTTTTGAATACCATCTCGATAAACCATGCCAATATCGCCATGTCTAGAAATAGCGATGTGGGGCATGGCATAAAAGGTAAAACGACGAATGCCATCAACTATAGGGGTATGGTCTGTCGCAGAAGCTAACCCAGTTTTGCCCATCATTACAAATCCAGCTAAACTGCAACAATTAAAGGTTTTCCCCCAGTATCGAATTACTTCGGCGAATAGGGGTTCGGCGATTTCATCCCGACAAATTGCTATCATTCCCATCGTATTTTCATCACAAAAACCGTAGGTACTCAAGCTTTGGAACGTCTTTCTCATGTACTTGCTCATGGGTAATGCCCCTGGAAAGTGAGTAGAGAGCATTTGATGAAAAGCTGGAAACACATTAGGATCATAACCATTTAGTGTTTGGGGGATAGTTTCGCCAAGCTGATTGATAGGATTCTGGGTCATCTTTTCGCTGCTCTTAATTAACTGGTGAGATCCTTCACTTTAAACTATTGAGGCAGGGTTTGGAGTATGCGACTACTAGAAATATTCCCTCCCAAGGAATCGCATCAACGAATTATAGCAATCCGATCTGAGTCTCACAACACAACTTCCTCTTGTCTTCCTAGACTTCTTGTATAGCAAGACTTTCAGATTTTAGAAATCTAGAAAATCACTTAGGATTGCTATATGCAGGACTACCGATTTTTGGGAAGATTCCTAGGTGATCAATTAGACCTGCTACTCAGCCCCGATCATCTAAGTTTTCTACTCTCATCTCCGATACTTTTTGCATGGGCTGCTGAATGTTGAACAGAGTGTGACGCTTCGATCGCAATTTTACCCTATTTTTGCGCGATGATTGGCTGATGCACGCGATCGCCATTCACGCATTTTGTGGCTCGAACTTGTGACTGCCAGGTCATTAACTCGGTTCATGACGATCGCCATTTTCACGAACTCAGGTTTAACTGTTGATTTAAAAAATTCACCATCTCCACCACACAAGGAGTTAGGGCAAATAAAAATGCTCTCGGCTACTTTGCCGAGAGCATTTTTGAGTAGTTAAACTGCGTTTTGAGCTCAGTTTGAGCTCAGTCATAGACTAAAGCATAGACAAAAATCCCTTAAACCCAAAGCCGATGGTGGGATTTGAACCCACGACCGTTCGATTACGAATCGAATACTCTACCCCTGAGCTACATCGGCACAGACAATTTTGAATTATAGCACAACCTAAGCTAAAAAAGCAAGGAGTTGTAGAATTTAATTCACAACTCCAAAACTCCTAGCTCACCAACAGTTAAACGGTCACTTCCGTGTCAGTTGAGCCGCCTCTGGCCCCGGAATAAACTAAACCCCGCTGCATATCCAGCGTCAGCATCGTTCCGTCCCGAATTACCCGCGTGGCATTCTTCACGCCCACCATCACCGGCACGCCCAACCGCAAACCGATAATCGCGGCGTGAGAAGTCAAACTGTCCTCCTCCGTCACCACACCGGCTGCTTTCCGAATCATCTCCACAAAAGCGACGCTGGTGTGCTCCACTACCAAAATGTCTCCTGCGTGGAAATTCGCCACATCCGCAGCAGTGCGAGCAACCCTGGCCATGCCGCTCACCGATCCCAAACCGACACCGGTTCCTTTGCCTAAAACCGCTGTCACTACCTCAACTTTGATCAAATCCGTTGATCCGGCAACCCCTTGCAGAGTACCGGCGGTCATCACCACTAAATCTCCGTCGCACACTAACTCTTTTTCCTGGGCGACAGTCATCGCAGATTGAAATGTCTGGCCGGTTGAGGGCAAATCCAACACCAGCAAGGGTTTGACTCCCCATACTAATTGGAGTTGTCGGGCTACGTCTACGTGAGGAGTAACTGCCAAAATTGGAGTTTTCGGTCGGAATTTCGAGACATTTCGGGCTGTAGCGCCGGTTTTAGTCAGCGTCATGATGGCAGCCGCGTTCAACTGTTCGGAGATTTGGCTGACTGCTTGGCTGATGCCGTTGGGGATCGATCGACCAATATCTTCTACATTCCTAATATTCCGTTTAATTCCTTCCCTCTCCATCCGCACCGCAATTCTCGCCATCGTCGCCACCGCTTCGACGGGGAACTTGCCGACAGCAGTTTCATTCGAGAGCATCACCGCATCAGTTCCGTCAAGAATCGCGTTGGCCACGTCGGAAATCTCGGCGCGGGTGGGACGGGGATTGTTGACCATGCTATCGAGCATCTGGGTAGCGGTAATTACCGGAATACCCAGGCGGTTGGAGGTAGCAATCAGCCGCTTTTGCAAAATCGGCACATCTTCGGCGGGCAGTTCCACTCCCAAATCGCCACGGGCGACCATCACGCCGTTGCAAAGGGTGAGAATTTCCTCCATTTGTTCGATCGCCTCGTGCTTTTCGATCTTTGCGATCACCGGTACTTGCTTGCCCGCACTGGCTATCAGTTCTTTAATTTCGAGCATATCCTGGGGATTCCGCACAAAGCTCAGGGCTACCCAATCGACACCTTGGTCGAGCCCGAACATTAAATCTTTGCGGTCTTTATCAGTCAGCGCCTTAATTGACAGGTAAACTCCCGGAAAATTCACGCCTTTGTTGTTAGAAAGCGGCCCGCCGACGACGACGCGGCAGTACAATTCCCGCGAAGTGCGGTCTACTTTTTCGACGCGCATTTCCACTTTCCCGTCGTCGAGCAGAATCACTGCTCCCTCTGGAACTTCGTCTGCTAGGGGATCGTAGGTGACTGAAGAAATGAGCTGGGTGCCGGGAACCTGGCGGCTGGTGAGAATGAAAGGATCGCCGTTTTTGACAACTATAGAGCCTGTCTCAAAGCGCCCTAAACGAATTTTCGGGCCTTGGAGGTCTTGGAGGATGGCGACCGGCTGGTTGAGTTCAAAGGACGTTTGCCGGATTAAGCGAATGCTGCGCTGGTGGTCTTCTTCTGTTCCGTGGGAAAAGTTGAGTCGCAAAGTTGTGGCACCGGCTTCTATGAGCTGACGCAGCACTTGTGGGTCCGAAGTTGCTGGGCCAATGGTGGCGACGATTTTAGTCCGGCGTAGGGCTTTTGGCAATTGCATCAGCGGTGTTCTGGGGAGGCAGGTGGATTTCTTGTTTAAATTTCGGCTAACGTTTCATCTTTGCACTACAAGCAATGACGCTAGTCTCAACTCTTAAAAATTTTGATAGTCGTCAAAAAAGCAGGTATTGAACAATATATAGAATATCTGACTTTTTACCCATCGGTAATTTTTTCTTCGGGAGCGCTCTTTTTTGCAAATTTTTCCGCTCTCAGGCTTGACATAAATACAGACATACCCATTTATTTTATGTAGTCTGCTCAGCCCTTTTGGCTAATCTAGGACTGGTATCCTTGTACAACAGCAATACTTTCCTGTTTGTGCAGAGGCTAGTTTCTGGCGATCGAACTCAGTTCTTTCATAAAACTTTACTATTGTCTGGCTTGTATCTTATACTACGCAAGTGTGAAATATTAAGGAGTCTTAACAAAGATGTCGGAGGCAGGACGGCCGCTGACAGTGCCGAAAGAGTTTCTGAGTCCTCCCGGTGACTTTAATCCGACACTGCTGCTGTTTTTGAGTGCAGTAGTGATTCTCGTGATTTCTAACTTGGGTTTCTGGTGTTGGGGATGGCCGCAGTGGTGCTGTTTTTCGCTGAACGTGTTGGCTTTGCACATGGCTGGAACTGTGATTCACGATGCGTCTCATAATGCGGCCCATCGCGATCGTACAATTAACGCTATTTTGGGACACGGTAGCGCGCTGATGTTGGGTTTTGCTTTTCCGGTGTTTACACGGGTACATATGCAGCATCACGCCCATGTCAATGACCCAGATAACGATCCAGACCATTATGTTTCGACCGGCGGGCCTTTGTGGTTGATTGCTGCGAGGTTTTTTTACCACGAGATTTTCTTTTTTAAGCGCCAACTGTGGCGGAAATACGAACTATTGGAATGGTTTCTCAGCCGTTTGTTTGTGATGGGGGTGGTTTATATCGCCATTCAGTACGACCATTTAGGTTATGTGCTGAATTTTTGGTTTTCTCCGGCTTTGGTGGTGGGCTTGGCCTTGGGGTTATTTTTTGATTATTTGCCGCACCGTCCGTTTCACGATCGCGATCGTTGGAAAAATGCCAGAGTATATCCTAGTCCTATTCTAAATATCTTGATTTTGGGGCAGAATTATCATCTGATTCATCACTTGTGGCCTTCCATTCCTTGGTACAATTACAAGCCTGCTTATGAGGCTGTCAAGCCGCTGTTGGATGAGAAAGGTTCCCCTCAAAGTTTGGGAATATTGGAAGGGAAAAAGGACTTTTGGAATTTTATATATGACATCTTTTTAGGGATTAGGCTGCATCACAAGAAAGCGTCTGATTGACAAAAAACCCGGTTTCTTTGAGAAGCCGGGTTTTTTTATAATAAAAACTTTTAACGATATATTCCCAAGGCAGGTTTTGTACTGTATCAAGTCCTGTAAAAAATCAACCCACCTGTAATGGTGAGTTAAATTTTAAATCAAGCCCAAAGTGAATCTATTATTTTTCCCCAGACACCGCCACCGCTAAATTCCTATCGGGGCGCAAATTTTGAGCTCCCCGCAAATAAGGATGATAAATTTCAACGTGTGCCGGCCAATTGACGTGAATTAAAAACCGAATGCAGCGTTCCAAAGCACCCTCAACGTGCATTTGCTGTACATCCAACAAAGGAACATTACACCAGTGGGCACGTTCGCGGGCGATCGCGGCCGGAAACACAGCATCTAAATCACGAGTTGCAGAAAACGTAGCACTAATAATTAATTCTGGATTTATATCATTTTTTGCTTCTAATTCATCTAACAATTCTCTCACCGTTTCTCGAATTGCTTCCACCGAATTCTCGCTGGCAGTTGTTGCCCCGCGAATCGCCCGCACTTGCCACTCCACGCAAATTTCCTCCATTTTTTGTCAGTTGTTATCGCTCATTAGTCATTAGTCATTAGTTATTAGTCACTAATAAGTAGTTATACTAAATTAGGCTTAAATACCCACTTTATTTCTTAGTCCGCCCTTGAGTGGACTTCGTTTGTGTAGTTTGACCTCGAACTCGTAGGCGAAGCCAGCGCGAAGCGCTTATGACGGGCGAAGCGCCACATTTGAGTTTGAGGTCAACAGATTTCAATCGCCCAATCATCCAGGGAGTAACTAATGACTACTAACTCCTGACCAATGACTAATTTATTTAATCACGGGCGATACATCCACAGCGGCAAACCGCTAGTAGAAAGCTCGAATTCCAGCACATTATTGTAAGCTGAAAGCCCGGATATATCCAGACTACTCCCCAAGACGCGATTTAGGAAAGGTTTTTGTTTTTCTAGCGTGCAAGACTCGGTTTTTTCCGGGTCGAGGCCTGCGAGTTCGGCGGCAAGGCGGCGAGCGTCCTCTTCTGTTCCCAGTCGATCGACCAAACCCAATTCTAAGGCTTGCTGACCTGTAAAAACCCGACCGTCGGCAAAACTTTTCACTTTCTCAACACCCAAGTTCCGGGCTTCGGCAACGGTTTCCACGAATTGCTGGTAGCTGGTGTCGATCAAGTCTTGCAGAATTTGCTGTTCCGGATCGGTCAATTCGCGATCGAATGCCAAGATATCTTTATACGGCCCCGATTTAATCACCTGAAAAGAAACGCCTACTTTTTCTAACAGCCGTTCTAGATTGTTGCCCCGGATAATCACCCCAATGCTGCCGGTAATTGTACCCGGATTAGCAACGATATGCTCGGCTCCCATGCCGATGTAAACTCCGCCAGAAGCTGAAATATTGCCGAAACTGGCGACAATTTTGACTTTTTCGCGCAGACGCTTGAGCGCGCTGTAAATTTCCTGGGAATCGCCGACTGTGCCGCCAGGGCTGTCTATCCGCAGCAGCAAGGCGGGAAATTTGCGTTCTTCAACGGTTTTGAGAGCTTCTAGGACTCGTTTGCGGGTTTCTCCGGCAATGGCTCCGGTGATTTCGATACGGGCTATTTGTTTGCGGTAGCGGGGCTTGAATGGCCAAATCATGGGCAGTGTACAGGCAATGTTACGGATTTTTGTAGCTAACTTCTTATAGTGTGCCTTATTCATCGGGGTAGATGTTGTGCCTGTGTTTGCAACAGACCGAAGAGCCCGTTCCAGATTGTTCGCAACAGGCAAGATGCCTGTTTCACCTTGATTTTGTGGAACAGGCATCTTGCCTATTCCTAATGGCCGATCAAGATTTGTGCGATCGCATTTAACTCAACAGCGATATATAATTGTAAAAATTGCTTAACAAAACTACATCATTCTCGTGAGAGCCACTCTCATCAATTATTTGGAGTCTCCGCCATGCAGCTAAAACTTACCGATTCTAAACTGCCTTTTGCCCCGCTGTTGCTCATTGCGCCGTTTTTCCTGTGGGGAACGGCGATGGTAGCGATGAAGGGGGTGATGCCGCACACAACGCCGCTGTTTGTGGCATTCGTGCGTTTAGTACCTGCGGGCGTGTTGGTGCTGCTGGCGGCGGCACTGATGGGAAAGCCACAGCCGCAGGGTTGGAAAGCTTGGCTGTGGATTTCGCTGTTTGCTTTGGTTGACGCTACTTTGTTTCAAGGCTTTTTAGCCGAAGGTTTGGCGAGAACCGGTGCGGGCTTGGGTTCGGTGATGATTGATTCTCAACCGCTAGCTGTGGCGATTTTGTGTTTGTGGCTGTTTCAAGAAAAAATTGGTTTTTGGGGCTGGTTGGGATTAGTTATTGGCGTTGCTGGGATTAGTTTGATCGGGTTGCCCGATGGCTGGATTTTGGGGCTTTTTCATCCTGAAAACGCGCAGGTTTCTGGGGGTATCGAACAGTTGTTTCAGGGTGGAGAATGGTTGATGCTGTTGGCGGCTTTGTCGATGGCTGTGGGTACCGTTTTGGTGCGCTGGGTTTGCCGTTATGTTGACCCGGTGGTGGCGACTGGTTGGCACATGATTTTGGGCGGTTTGCCGCTGTTGGCAATTTCGGCTGCAACTGAGTCTGAGCAGTTTGTGAATATCGATTTTTCCGGCTGGATGGCGTTAGCTTATTCTACTGTGTTCGGAAGTGCGATCGCCTACGGTTTATTCTTTTATTTTGCTTCGAGTGGCAGTTTAACAAGTTTGAGTTCTTTAACTTTTTTAACGCCTGTATTTGCTTTGCTGTTCGGCAATTTGTTTTTGGGCGAAGTGCTCAATCCGCTACAATCGATGGGGGTTGGGCTGACTTTGGTTAGTATTTATTTGATTAATCAGCGGGATACTGTGGGTGAAAAGTTGCGAAAAGTGCGGCACGGTGAAGCGAGTGCAGAAGTTGAAGCAACAGGATTGTTAGAGTCGTCTGAGTTGAATTCCGTGGAGTTGCCGGTGCAGGTGCGGGTAGGCGAAATGGAATCGGAAGTTTAGCGCTTTGAGAAATTTAGGGAGAATTGGTTAATTCTTGAATTAACTGATTGGGAGTTACAATCCTAGGAGTAGTAACCGGAAAATCTCGCGGGTTGCGGGTGACAATGGCATCAATTCGATTGATTACAGCAGTGCTGTACTGAATCGCATCTTAAAAATCCTTGAACTTGCAAGTTAATGCCATTGAAATAACAGAGTTATCTACTGTTGCTACTTGACAAAATGTGGCTAACTGCCGCAAAAAATCCAGCGTCCAATCGCGGCCTCTGTCTCTGCGGATAATATAGTAAAGGTCGCTAAAAGTTGAAGCTGAAATATAGCCTTGAATTTGTGCTTCTTCAACAAAAGTTAAAATGCGATCGCTCTCAGCAAAGAAAGGTTCTCGATCGAGCGCAACATCTACTATTATATTGGTGTCTATCAGGATTTTCACAAGTTATGTTTCTCTTTTAAATATTCCCATTTTGCTTGTTTGTCTGGATCGTCAAAATCCAGCGGTTCCGGTACAGCATCTCGATCGAATAAACCTTGAAATGCCTTCACGTTAGTTTTAAACTTTTTTTGAGGTGCTTCAGAAAGTGCGATCGCACTTTCTGAAGCGCTGGCTTGTTTAACCGTGTCAGCTAGCTGCAAGACGATGATTTCTACATCTCCCGGTGGCATATTCACGGGTTCCACAACTACCAAGTTGCCAGTTGCATCGATTTTACCTCTAAGTTTGTATGCTTGCATGGTAATCTCCGATAACTATGTTTCTATTATATGACATAACAACCTGCTTCATTACCAATCCTCTTCAACATCTGGAATATTGAAATATCCAGCTAAAATATTTTCAATAACAATATGGTCGGTAAGTCACTCTGTAACCAATCCAAAACTAATCATATTACAAAAAATTAGGAAGTCCGCAGATCGCATTAATTGAGGTTCGGGAACTCTTTTGAAATAAATTAATTTAACTATTGCTCGCACTCAAACGTCAATTGGTTGCGAAACCAGCCCCATTGCTAAAATTCCCAAAATTTTATTCACATCTTTGAGGTAATATTCAGTCAGATCGATACTAATTACACTTCCGTCTAACTTCATGAATTTCCAAATACTCCCAGTCGTCACTACCCCGTAAATTGTTGAAACTTCATTACCTGCACGTTCATTAAATATCCTTGCGGCTAACATTTCAGCTACGCATTGTCCCAAGCCCGCAGTAATATTTTCTTTTTTTGCTTCTACCAAGGTAATTACAGGAGCGCTGACAAAGAGTATTTCAGGTGAATTGCTGATAATAAAGTCACAAACCCCATTTAATCCGTTTTCGCTTTCCACGTCAAACTCTATTCCAGAAAATAAATTAATTCGTTCGTTTAACTGTCTTCTGAGGTCGATTAAAATTGGGGAAATTATCATTTCCGATCGCGCTTTTTCGCTGTTACTAGCAACGGCTAAAGGTGTATTATAGCGGAGAATTTCGGTCAATAGGGCGCTGCATTCTAATTCGGGTACATCTCCGAAAAGCTCGACTGTTTCTGAAGTTGTCAGTTCAAAGGTTCGCTTGACTTTTTCTAAACTAAAATCGCTGTAGGGCATTTGGGTTGTTTTCCTATAATTTCCGAGATTAAATCGAATATAATCTTATTTTACTCATTGTGTAGCAGACTGCATGAATCTCAAGGAACGCTTGCACAGCCATCTGATTCAAATTGTACGCGATCGCAATCCATACCTCGCATCCGAAGGGCATTTTTATGCCCAGCAATACATCCGCGAACAGTTCGCACAGTGGGGAACTGTAGAAATTGACGATTTTTCGGTGCGCGGGCGAATTCATCACAATTTTATCTTGGATTTACCCCCCTTAGATCGGGCGAGTAAGAAGCGGTTGCCACCGATCGTAATTGGTGCTCATTACGATACTGTACCCGGATCGCCTGGGGCCGATGATAACGCTACTGGTGTTACTGTTTTGCTGGAACTCGCAAGGGATATCGCATCTGCGCCGCTCAAATATCCGGTGCAATTAGTCGCCTTTGATATGGAAGAATACGGCTGTTTGGGCAGCAAGCATTATGCAGCTAAATACAAGCAACAGCAAGAGTCAATCCGGTTAATGATTTCTTTGGAAATGTTGGGTTATTGCAACCATAATCCTAATTCTCAAAGCTATCCCGCTGGCTTGAAATATTTTTATCCAAATAGTGGTAATTTTATTGCTTTAATTGGCACTTTGCGGACGGTTCCCGATTTGATTAATTTGAGTGGCAAAATTCGCAAATCTGGTCAGCCCTGCGAGTGGCTGCCGGTGCCGAATCGAGGTTTAATTGTGCCGGATACTCGCCGCAGCGATCATGTTCCTTTTTGGGATAATGGTTATCCGGCTATCATGGTGACTGATACTGCTAATATGCGAAATCCGCATTATCATCGAGATAGCGATAGGATTGAGACTTTGGATTTGGATTTTCTGGGTGGTGTTTGTCAGGGGTTGGTTGAGGCTATTCGATATATATAGCAGTTTTATTTTAACGAACCGCGAAGGCGCGAAGGGCGCGAAGGAAGAAGAAAGAAGATAAGAGAGAAACAGATATGATTTTTATGAGTCTCAGGTTCTGCATTTTATGAAATTTATGAATTGACTTTCAGATAATTTCGTTGAATAATTCAGTCAAACAACAAAACTCAGGAAAAAGATATGAATGCTGATTTTCCCGATCGCACTCGCTGGCAATTCTGGATCGATCGCGGCGGCACTTTCACCGATATTGTCGCCAAGAGCCCCGACGGTAAGTTAGTCATTCACAAGCTGCTATCGGAAAACCCAGAACGCTACACCGACGCCGCAGTTCAAGGAATTCGCGATATTTTGAGAATTCCCGCCGGTGCAGCTATACCCGCCGCCGAAATTGAAGCGATTAAAATGGGGACGACGGTAGCGACAAATGCTTTGCTGGAACGAAAGGGCGATCGCACAATTCTGTTAATTACTAAAGGTTTCGGCGATGCGCTGAGAATTGGCTATCAAAACCGCCCGAATATTTTCGCGCGTCACATTGTTTTGCCCCAGATGCTGTACGATCGAGTTATTGAAGTTGCGGAACGTTACAGCGCTCAAGGTGAGGAGTTAACTGCGGTCAATCCCGAGTTTATCCCGTCTTTGCAGCAAGCATACGATGAGGGAATTCGCAGTTGTGCGATCGTGTTCATGCACGGCTACCGCTACTCGGAACACGAAAAACAAGTTGCTAAAATAGCGAAAGAAATTGGCTTTACTCAAATTTCAGTATCTCACGAAGTCAGCCCGCTGATGAAATTAGTTTCGCGGGGAGATACTGCGGTTGTCGATGCTTATTTATCTCCGATTTTACGGCGTTATGTCGAACAAGTAACCAGTCAGTTAATCGAGGCAGATTCCGGGAACGAGGGATTATTAATGCCCAATTCCCAATTCCCCAAATTAATGTTTATGCAATCGAATGGCGGCTTAGTGGACGCCGCACAATTTCAAGGAAAAAATAGTATTTTATCCGGACCGGCTGGGGGAATTGTCGGTGCTGTTCAAACCAGCAAAAAGGCAGGTTTTGATAAAATTATTACCTTTGATATGGGCGGAACTTCGACCGATGTTGCCCATTTTAACGGCGAATACGAACGCGAATTTGAGACGGAAATTGCTGGGGTGAGATTGCGATCGCCCGTGATGGCAATTCACACTGTAGCAGCCGGCGGCGGTTCAATTGTCTTTTTTGACGGGGCTCGCTACCGCGTCGGGCCGGAGTCTGCAGGGGCGAATCCTGGGCCTGCTTGCTATCGCAAAGGCGGCCCCTTGACGGTGACTGATTGCAATGTGATGTTGGGGAAAATTCAACCGGATTTTTTCCCGAAAGTATTTGGATTGAATGGAGATTGGCCGATCGCCCCTGACGTAGTAAAGCAAAAATTTGGGCAATTAGCGGGGGAAATTGGGGGCGAGAGGACAGCCGAAGAGGTGGCGGAGGGTTTTTTGGCGATCGCCGTGGAAAAGATGGCAAATGCTGTCAAAAAAATCTCGCTTCAGCGCGGTTACGATGTTTCGGAGTATACATTGTGCTGTTTCGGCGGTGCGGGCGGCCAACACGCTTGTGCGATCGCCGATGCTTTGGGCATGAAACGGGTATTTATTCACCCTTATGCGGGTGTGTTGTCGGCTTACGGTATGGGTTTGGCTGATGTGCGGGCTATTCGCGAAAGGGCGATCGAGCAACAATTAAATGCAGAATTATTACTTGATTTGCATCATATTTTAGCCGAATTGGAGGCTGAGGGAAAGAGGGAATTGAACTGCAGAGGCGCAGAGAACACAGAGAATGATTCAGAGGTTTTAGTTGTTAGCAAGTTGCGCTTAAAATATCAGGGAAGTGACTCGGTTTTGGCGGTCAATTTTGATAACAATATTGAGGCGATGCAGGCTGAATTTGAAGCAGCACACCGACAGCGTTACAGTTTTATTATGCCAGAAAAACCGCTGATTGTGGAAGCGGTTTCGCTGGAAGTTGTAGAAAGAATGGATGTGCCGGAAGCATCCACAATTTCCCCCTCTTGTGGCACGGGCATCTTGCCCGTGCAACCAATTTCAACGGTGCAAACCTATGTTGCTGGCGGGTGGCGGGAAACGCCTGTTTATCAGAGAGAGGATTTGCGATCGGGCGACTGCATAGAAGGCCCTGCTATGATTGTTGAAGCTACGGGAACTAATATCATAGAACCGGGCTGGGAAGCGGTATTAACAGAAAGAAACGATCTAATTTTGAACCGCAGATGCACGCAGATGGACGCAGATAATATCGGCGTTCATTCGCGTTTATCTGCGGCTAAATCCGATCCGGTTTTGCTGGAAATTTTTAATAATTTGTTTCGGGCGATCGCGGAACAAATGGGCGTCACATTGCAAAACACAAGTTCCTCAGTCAACATCAAGGAACGTCTCGACTTTTCCTGTGCAATTTTCGACAAAAACGGGCAATTAGTTGCCAACGCGCCGCACATTCCCGTACATCTGGGTTCGATGAGCGAAAGCGTTGAAGCTTTAATTTTAGCACAAAGCAATGCGATTCAACCGGGCGATGTTTATGTTTCTAACAATCCCTACAACGGCGGCACACACTTGCCAGATATCACCGTTATTACTCCAGTATTCGATCGGGATTCCTCCCTTCCTTTGTTTTATGTTGCCTCGCGGGGACACCACGCCGACATCGGCGGCATCACTCCCGGTTCCATGCCTCCTAACAGTACAACAGTAACTGAAGAAGGTGTATTGCTTGACAATTTCCTGTTAGTAAGCGAGGGCAATTTTCAAGAAAAAGAATTACTAGAACTTCTGACAGCGGGGAATTTTCCGGTTCGCAATTCCGCTCAAAATATAGCCGATTTGCAAGCACAAATTGCTGCTAACAAGCGCGGCGCAGAAGAGCTGAGCAAGATGGTAGAACATTATGGATTAGAGACTGTGCAAGCTTATATGGGCTTCGTACAAGACAATGCGGAAGAGTCGGTACGCAGGGTAATTGATGTTTTGCAAGATGGCGAGTTTACTTATCCGATGGATAGTGGCGGACAAATTAAGGTAGCGATTACAATTGACAAATCTGCGCGCAGTGCAAAAATAGATTTTACTGGCACTTCTGCTCAACAAACCAACAATTTCAATGCTCCCGCTGCGGTGTGCAAAGCCGCTGTTTTGTATGTTTTCCGCACGTTGGTAGATGACGATATCCCTCTAAATGCGGGCTGTTTGAAACCTCTCGAAATCATCAATCCCGAAGGCTGTATGCTGAATCCTCGCTATCCAGCGGCGGTAGTTGCCGGAAATGTGGAAACTTCGCAGAATATTACCGATGCTTTGTATTGTGCTTTGGGAGTGATGGCGGCTTCTCAGGGAACTATGAATAATTTTACCTTTGGAAATCAGCGCTATCAATATTATGAAACTATTTGCGGCGGTTCGGGTGCTGGTGCAGATTTTGACGGTACTGATGCGGTTCAAACTCACATGACTAATTCGCGTTTAACTGACCCAGAAGTATTAGAATGGCGCTTCCCGGTGTTGTTAGAAAGTTTTGAAATTCGGGCTAATAGCGGGGGGACTGGATATCATCGCGGCGGGAATGGGGCAATTCGTCGCTTACGTTTTTTGGAAAAAATGACGGCGGGGATTTTATCGGGGAGGCGGGTGATTTCTCCTTGCGGTTTGAATGGGGGTGAAGCGGGGAAAGTTGGACAGAATTATGTTGAAACGGTTGATGGAAAAGTTGAGGATTTGGGGAGTACGGCAACTGTGGAAATGCAGTCGGGGGATGTGTTTGTAATTGAAACACCAGGGGGCGGAGGATATGGTAGTATTATGTAGCAGCAGTAAAATGAACTAGAGTGTAGAGGTAACAGTCATGGCTGACAGTTCTTTTTTTGATGAGTTGAGAGATAATTCTTTAGTGAAATCAGAAATAGTTGCTAAATACTTTTGGGCCTGGGCAAAGGTAATTATAAAAACAGCCAAGAAAAGGAGTAATAAAATTGCCTATATTGATTTGTTCTCGGGCCCAGGTCGCTATCAAGACGGTTCTAAATCTACTCCACTACTTATATTGGAACGTGCTATTGCCGATCCAGATATGTCAGAAATGCTAGTAACACTGTTTAATGATAAAGACTCCAATAATACTCACTCTCTCCAACAGGCTATAGCAGCCATCCCCAACATAGGTAGATTACAGCATGAACCAAAAGTTTTAAATAAGGAGGTTGGAGAATAAATCGTCCAAGAAGTTCGGCAAATTAATAATGTTCCTACACTCTTTTTTATTGATCCTTGGGGTTACAAAGGCTTGTCACTTAGACTAATTGGTTCACTAATCATTAGTTGGGGATGCGATTGCATATTTTTCTTCAACTACAACCGGATTAATATGGGGTTGAATAATGCAGCAGTAGAGTCCCATATGAACGCCCTTTTTGGTAAAGAACGAGCAGATCATCTGAGAGAACAGCTTGAGTCGAAGCAACCAGACGAGCGAGAGTTAATAATTGTGGAAGCTATCTGTCAGGCATTGAAAGAAATAGGTGGTTCATATGTACTACCCTTTGGGTTCAAAAATGAGAGCGGCAATAGGACTAGCCATCACCTGATTTTTGTATCAAAGAATGTATTGGGTTATTCAATTATGAAAGGTGTCATGGCTGGAGAAAGCTCTAGTTTTAAACAAGGTGTTCCGTCTTTAGAGTACAATCCAGCGCCACCCAAGTATCCTTTGTTATATGAACTTTACCGACCTCTTGATGAGCTTGAAAATATGCTTATGGATGAATTTGCAGCTCAGACATTAACTAGAGTAGACATTTATAATCGCCACCACGTTGGCAAGCGCTACATTGAGAAAAACTACAGGGAGGTTTTGCTTAAACTGGAGGCGGAGGGAAAAATTATCACCGATCCACCTGTTAATAAAAGAAGAAAAAATACACTGGCAGAGACGGTAAAAATCACATTTCCAGCAAAGCAGTAACACCTACGTTGTTGCTTTTTCGATTTGGTTCCAGTGTGTGCTGTTTGCACTTTGTTAAATGCCGATCCAACACATCGGGCATCTCATCCCAAATTTTCCCATCCAACAGTCTCCCAGCAGCTTTAGGTGTTCTACCTCCCCATTGCTTAAAGAAAAACGCGACTCCAGCATCCTGACATTGATCCCGAATACTTTGTGCCCATTCGGCTTGCATGGGACGGTGTTTTTGCCCCGACTCTCCCCCAACTATTACCCAGTGAATTCCTGTTAAATCAAGCTGTAACGGCCCTAAAAGTGGTTCGCAGGATAAAAAGCGTACCTTTGCATTGACTTGTCGCAAATGATCCACACGATGAACATAGTTTTGATTTTCAACAGACACCCCCATCCAAATATTATTCGACCACTCAAGTTGAGGAGCTAACTCTACTAAACGCTCATGTCGCTTCGTAAGAATTTGATAAGTGTGGTGAGGAGTTTCACGCATTACATCAAAGACTTGTTTCAGAAATTCAAGAGAAACATCTTCATGGAACAAATCGCTCATTGAGTTAACAAAAATGCGACTCGGCTTTCGCCAACTCTTAGGTTCGTTCAAGCGCTTTGGGTATTCTGTTAAAGTAAACCCGTTAGGAAAATTAGTATGAAACCGTTTTGTTAATGCTTCAGCATAACAATGCGTACAACCGGGACTGACTTTATCGCAGCCAGTTGTTGGATTCCATGTGCGATCGCACCATTCGATACCAGTATTAATGCTAGACATACAATAACCTTACCATTGAAACAACTAATTATCTTTTTAGGTGCGCTGAATACATAGAGTTTATATGTATTAATTTAAATTAATGCAGCATCACCAACAACTCTATTATATAATTAATTGACTTAAATATCAACAGTTTTTAAGGAGTTGCATCAAATGTATATCGTAGTGTAGAATCGGGCTGCACCAGCATTTATTCTCCCAACCTTTCCAGAACAATTGTGCAAACACCTAATTTTTCCGAACTCAACCATCCTGTGGTCAAATCCCTGTTCCATCACAGCGACCAGGAATTATTGACTCTGTTTCAAAACCATCCCGATCAGGGTCGCTTCTTCACGGCGATTTTTTGCCGCTACGCTCAAATTGTACACTCCCTGATTCGCCATTCCGTGCGATCGCCCGTACAAGGCGATTACCTATTTGCCCACACTTGGCTGCACATCTATCACGAACTGCGAGGTCTGGATTTGCGTCGCGAAATCCAAGAGTCTGAAAGCGAAAATCTCAGTCTCCAAAACTGGCTGATTAATGTCACCGCAGTCTGCATAAATCAAGCCCAATTGCCCCCTGTTGAGTCGATTCACTACTCTTTGCAATCGGCTCCGCCTCCCCTGTGGTGTTACGTCAAACAAGCTTTAGAATTGTTAGCCCCGCTGCCGCGTTTAGTGGTGTTGATGGCTCAGACTTTCCGCTGGAGCGAAACTCGCATTGCAGCTTATTTGCAAGCAGAAGGCGAAGCTATTTCGCCCGCTCAGGTAAAGGCTTTGCTGCAAAAAGGATATCAAAGTTTAGAATCCAACTTGCCGGAGGATATTCGGGCTATTTATCTAGATGAAAATCTCGATTATCAGGAAGCAATTGTCTAGATATACACGATATAAATCCGCCCTTTCTAGTTGTAGGGGCGGGTTTTCCCCGAAATATTTGCTAGGACTAACAGCATCGTAAACCCGCCCTTTCGCGAGGAATAAGAAAAAAATGGCAGTTTATCAAGTTCGGTTGGTGAATGAGGCTCTCGCGCTCGATCGCACGATCGCAGTACCAGACGACCAGTATATCTTAGATATGGCAGAAGATGTCGGTATTCGCTTGCCCAACGGATGCAAGCAAGGAGAGTGTTCTGCTTGCGTTGTCAAACTGCTGAGTGGTGAAATAGACCAAAGCGAACAAAAGTTTTTGAAGCCGTCAGAATTGCAAGCTGGCTATGCTGTTACTTGTGTGGCTTACCCGCTTTCTGACTGCACTTTGTTAACTCATCAAGAACAAGTTTTATATCAAGCCGCTCTTTATTTTAAGTAATAGGAAATCACTTTTTTACCATCTTTTCTTCTCGCCTCGCTGGGCGCGGAATTTGTTTGTAGAAGAGCGAATTATATTCGCCGATCAAATCGTTATCAAAGTAGATTGGGTATGGTGTAAGGTGCGTGACTCTCCAGCATCTCGCTGCCACTTGAGTGGCTAGAAAGTCACGCACCCTAACGGGTATAGATAACCCGCCCTTATTAATTTAGCAATTGTAGAATCCGCTGCAGCGGAATTTCGGCCAAATCCAAGCGGTAATTGAGTTCGTATGCTAGTTCGGCAACCGCTTTTTCCAAAATGTAAGCATCCAGCAAAACTTGTAGTTCCGGGATAGATTTTGGCAAGAAATTTGCATCGGCGGCAGTCGCCAAATAACTCTTGACAAAAGTTAGGCTGACCCAGCGGAGCCAAACGTTCGCCCACTGCTGCATCTCCGGGAGATTTTCCGGGCGAATCATCCCACTTTCTACTTCTTTGCGGAGTGCCAAAGTAACAGCGTAACTTATAGATTGCAGCATTCCCGCAACATCTCGCAGGGGCGACCTCTTCATCCGCCGCTCGCTTAACGGTCGATTCCGTTCTCCTCCGAAATCAATAATTACAAAGTCTTTGCCTGTATAAAGAACTTGTCCGAAATGAAAGTCCCCGTGACACCGAATTCTATCGGCCGTGATTCTCAAGTTCAAAATAGACTTGAAACGTTCCATGATTAACTCTTCGCGGTTGAGGAGCTTGTGAGCCGATTTTTGTACTTCTGGCGGCAGTTTGGACATCCGTTTTTTCAGATCCAGCAAAGTTCTTCCGGCCAGATTTCTCATGTGTTGATAAATGGAACGCTGGTAAAAGGAGGTGAAGTTTTCTGGGGCAAAAGCGGGATTTTCTGTGTCAGAAGCTAAAGCGAGGTGAAGTTCGGCTGTCCGCTGACCTAAAAGTTCCGCTGATGCTAAGTAAGAGCCGATGAGTTCGCGAGCTAATTCCGGAATTTCTAGCGATAAATCGGCTACTAGCGAGTTTTGCTGCCGCTGCGTTTGTCCGGTCAAAGCGTTCGGTAAATAATTTTCGGGGGCAGTAGATAAATTCTCACCCGCATGCTTTGCTTCTACTGTCATTACTTGCTCGAAATAGTCGCGCAGTGTGTCTAATGTATAAGACCAAGCATCTACGCTGTCGGGGATTAATTTTTGTAGGATTCCGACTGTAAGGACTTGTTTTGCTGGTGTGTGATATTCCAATGCTCCGGCAATTGGAGCGTAATGTTGGATCGAGTTGCGCTCTGTTAAAAAGCGTCCGATTTCTAATTCGGGGTTGATTCCTTCCTCGACTTTTCGCAATATTTTCAGGACGAAGCGGTCGCCGTAACCTGCGGATGTATTGCTTTGTTCTTTTTTGAACAGGTGAGGGTCGAGCTGCGATAAATCTTCTTCTGAGCTGAATGCACTGTCGGCAATTCCTACCAGTTGACCTGCAACACCTCTGTAACTGCGAGAATTGCCGATCGCCTCCAGCAGCGCGCTCAGAAAACCTTTGTCCCCGGCAGCGTCAAATAGTACCCCGACTTCCTTGTTGGTTTCTGGGAACTGCAGGCGCGCGATCGCCCGATCGTCCACATCGCCTTTTATCTCTTCCCAACCTAAAGGCAAGACGTAAGTTTCCGGCATACCTTCAGTATAATTCAACAGCAAAAACAGAACGTAAACTTTTGATTCCTCCCCGGCACTATCTTTACATTCAACAGGCACCACCTCACTTATTTCTAAGGATTGAATTGTCCTGTCTGTACCGCTATACCAGCGATTGCGGCGCAAGTATTCAGGCAACAGATTGAGCAGCATATCGCTTAACTGGCTGGTAGAAAAAGCATTCTTCCAATTGCCGATGACCGCCAAACTCGGCAAGTCTGTATGATAACCGTGCAGGGAAAAATCTTCGTGTTTAACAGTAAGAGTAAACCAGTAAAACGTGTGAGGACTCAAGCTCAAAAAGTAAGGTGATTCGCCAACCGCCGGAAACTCAGTGCGACCAAAAATCTCCACCGGAACAGCACCTTTAAAGGGCGAAAGGTCTAATTCTGCCGTCTGCACGAACCGCGACAAATTAGCGACTATGAGGATGTGTTCATCTTGATAAGTCCGCACAAAAGCTAAAACTTTGCGGTTTTCCGGGGACAGAAACTCGCACGTTCCGCGGCCGAATGCTTGGAAGCGCTGCCTAATTGCAATTAGGCGTTTCATCCACCACCACAGAGAACTTGGATTCGCCCGCTGCGTGTCCACGTTAACAGATTCGTAGTGATATTCAGGGTCAACAATGGGCGGTGCGTACAGTCGCTGCGGGTTAGCACGGCTGAAACCGGCATTGCGATCGCCACTCCACTGCATCGGAGTTCTCACCCCGTTGCGATCGCCCAAATAGATATTGTCTCCCATGCCAATTTCATCGCCGTAGTAAAGCACCGGCGTACCCGGAAGAGACAGCAGCAAAGCATTCATCAACTCAATGCGGCGGCGGTTATTTCCCATCAAAGGAGCCAAGCGGCGGCGGATGCCCAAATTAATTCTCGCCTGAGTGTCTTGAGCGTAAACCCGATACATATAATCTCGGTCTTCATCACTCACCATTTCCAGCGTCAATTCATCGTGGTTCCGTAAAAATAAAGCCCACTGACAGTTATTAGGAATATGGGGAGTTTGCTGGAGAATATCGCTAATTGGAAAGCTATCTTCCATGTGCAAAGCCATAAATAAACGCGGCATCAGCGGAAAATGAAAGTTCATGTGACATTCATCGCCAGCAGCGTAATATTCAACCGCATCCTCCGGCCACTGATTCGCCTCAGCCAGCAGCATCCGGTTCGGGAATTTCTCATCTACGTGCTGCCGCAATTGCTTCAGGAATAGGTGAGTTTCTGGCAGGTTTTCGCAGTTAGTACCTTCCCGCTCGTACAGGTAAGGCACCGCATCCATTCGCAGTCCGTCTACTCCCAGTGCCAACCAGAAATCTACTACATCTAAGATGGCTTGGCGGACGGCGGGATTGTCGTAATTCAAATCGGGTTGGTGGGAATAAAAACGGTGCCAGTAATAAGCTTTTGCTACCGCATCCCAAGCCCAATTAGATGTTTCAAAATCTTGGAAAATAATCCGAGCATCTTGATATTTTTCCGGCGTGTCGCTCCACACATAAAAATCTCTTTCGTTACTGCCTTTTGGGGCACGGCGCGCTCGCTGAAACCAAGCGTGCTGATCGGAAGTGTGATTGACAATCAACTCAATAATGACTCGAATTCCCCGATCGTGCGCTGCTTCTAAAAGGTCTTTAAAATCCTCTAATGTGCCGTAAATCGGGTTGACGGTGGTATAGTGAGATGTATCATAACCGTCGTCTCGGAGCGGCGAGGGAAAAAATGGCAGTACCCAAATTGCTGTTACTCCCAAGTTTTGCAGGTAATCCAGTTTTTCTGTCAGTCCTCTAAAGTCGCCGATGCCGTCTGCATTGCTGTCGGCAAAAGCCCGAACTGGTACTTCGTAAATAATCGCGTCTTTGAACCACAAGGGGTCGTTATTTAACATTGAGTTTGGCATGATTTGTAGCGATGATTGGTAATTGGGACTTTGTACTTAAAATTTGGTAATTGGGATGTGTTAGTTCCCATCCAAACTGATAAATCATAACTCATAATTTGCCCGCAATTCCTCATGCGAGCGGCAGAGTTTTAATCGTAATTTATTAATGCAAAACTTATAATTTCTTAACTCTCAACTCTCAACAATCTGTTTTGCAATTTCGGATACAGTTCACAATCCGGGTCCTGTGCTAGCTACCGATGCGCGGTAGTGTCCACCCTAGCAAGGCGTGTAAACTTAAGCCTGAAACCCCTCTGTATCTCTTGCTGGTAGCCCAGTCTAGATCCCCCCTAGCCCCCCTTGATAAGGGGGACTTTGAGAACACTCTTGTCCCCCCCTTATTAAGGGGGGCTAGGGGGGATCGAGCCCTTATTGACACTAAGCACACCCTACAGACTCAGGATTAGGTGCGGTATTTACTACCTGCCGGACGGTTGCCACGACAATACACTACCTTGACGTTGATTACTAATTTTCGTTACATTAGTTTACATAAAGCAACAAAAGTTAAGGAAAAAACAAATATGGCTATTGTAATCGCTCTTTTAATCGTCGGTTGGGTCGCGGCCTCCGTAATTGGCACTCAAGCATATTTCCTCGGAGAACAGTCAAAGCCCATCCACGAGCGGAATTGGAACGATGAATCTTTTGAAAAATTGGCTGTAGCAATCACAGCAACAGAGATGGATTACAGCGTTCGCGTTCCCGCCTACAGCATGGATGCTTACGGCAGCCGCACCATCTCGAATTCTTGATATCAAGTAACAGGTTTCACCATTTTCGATAACAGGCAGGATGCCTGTTCCTAATTTTCAATAACAGGCAAGATGCCTGCTCCACAAGAGAATTGATGGTTTGTGGAACAGGCATCCTGCCTGTTCCTAATTTTCAATAACAGGCAGGATGCCTGTTCCCCAAGAAAATTGATTGTTTGTGGAACAGGCATCTTGCCTGTTCCTAACTATTGGGCAACTACAAACTCTTACCTGTCAGCGCTGGGCGAGACTCTTTCTTGCGAAATTGCAAAGAGTTATTTTCACAGTCGATCGCAATTGTATCTCCCTCCACAAAGGCATTTTCCAGAATCTTGTTAGCCAGCGGGTTTTCCAGCTCCCGCTGGATGGCGCGTTTCAAGGGACGAGCGCCGTAAACCGGGTCGTAACCGACATCTGTAATATGGTTTTTCGCCGCATCGGACAGTTCCAAAGTGATTTTTTGCTCGGCCAACAAACGCTCGATCCGCTTCACTTGGATACTGACTATTTGCCGCAGTTCGACCTTGCTCAAAGTGTGGAACAAAATTATCTCGTCCACCCGATTGAGAAATTCGGGCCGGAAGTGCGATCGCAGCGCTGTCATCACCCGTTTTAACATCTGTTCGTACTCTTGGTCTGTCTCCCGTTCTTGAGTCAATAAATTTTCATTTTCACTCTTGTTTTCAGTCTTGTTTTCACTCTTAGTTACAGTATCACCATCGACTCGCTCGGCCGACACCTCAACAGTACCGTCGGCAGCCACTTTATAATCTGTCTTTTGGCTTGACAAATCTTTCGTTTCCTGCTTCCGACTGGCAGGTTTTTTGACGGTTTTTTCCTTCTTAGTAAACACGTCTAAAATGTGATCGCTGCCGATATTGCTAGTCATCACAATTACGGTATTTTTAAAGTCAACCACTCGACCTTGAGAATCGGTAATTCTGCCGTCATCCAACACTTGCAACAAAATGTTAAATATATCCGGGTGTGCCTTTTCCACTTCGTCAAATAGCACCACCGAATAAGGGCGTCTCCGCACTGCTTCGGAAAGTTGTCCGCCTTCGTCGTAACCGACATATCCGGGGGGAGCTCCTACCAACCGGGAGACGTTTTGCTTCTCCATGTATTCCGACATATCGATGCGGATAATCGCATCATCGCTGTCAAACAAAAACTCCGCCAACGCCCGCGCTAACTCTGTTTTTCCGACGCCTGTCGGGCCCATAAACAAGAAAGAGCCGATCGGTCTCCCCGGATCTTTCATCCCCGCCCTAGCGCGCCGAATTGCCGCCGCCACGGCTGTTACAGCTTCCTCTTGACCGATGACTTTTTGGTGCAAGTGTTTTTCCAATTGCAGCAATTTTTGGCGTTCGGATTCTAACAACCGATTAACCGGAATGCCCGTCCATTTGGCGACAATTTCCGCAATATCGCCCTCAGTAACTTTTTCTCGCAGCAGGGAAGAACCTTGAGCTTGCTGTTTCAAAAGTTCCGCTTCTTTCGCTTCGCGATCGCGCACCGCCGTTTCCAACTTGCCGTACTTTAACTGTGCGGCTTTATTCAAATCGTAAGCCCTTTCTGCTTGTTCGATTTGGACTCGCAGTTGGTCTTCTTCTGCTTTCAATTTATTGATTGCATCCAACAACTGCTTTTCGCCCAACCACTGAGAGGACAATTTTTCCTGCTTGACTTTTAAGATGTCAATCTCAGATGTGATGCGTTCGACGCGGAAGCCGAGCCCAGGGGCGAGAGTACCTTTTCCTTCGCCTTCGATCGACAATTTTTCCATTTCCAACTGCATCACCCGGCGGTCAATTCCTTCCAATTCCACAGGTTTAGAGGTAATCTCCATTTTCAAGTGGGCGGCCGCTTCATCTACCAGGTCGATCGCCTTGTCCGGCAAAAATCGATCGGAAATATAGCGGAAAGACAGAGTTGCAGCAGCTACCAGGGCCGAATCAGTAATTTTTACCCCGTGGTGGCGTTCGTAACGGTCTTTCAATCCGCGCAAAATCGAAACAGTATCTTCAACGCTGGGTTCGCCGACAAATACTTGTTGAAACCGACGTTCCAAGGCAGGATCTTTTTCGATATGCTTGCGGAATTCGTCGAGAGTTGTAGCGCCGATGCAGCGCAATTCGCCTCTAGCCAACATTGGTTTCAACAAATTTCCCGCATCCATTCCCGAACCGGAACTACCACCGCCGCCAGTGCCGACAACTGTGTGCAATTCGTCAATAAATAGGACAATTTGCCCGTCGGAATCGATGACTTCCCGCAGAACAGACCGCAATCGTTCTTCAAATTCGCCCCGGAATTTTGCCCCAGCAATTAAACTGCCCATGTCGAGGCTAAATAGCTGGCGATTTTTCAAAGATTCCGGTACGTCGCCGTTGACAATTCGCTGGGCTAAACCTTCGGCGATCGCAGTTTTTCCAACTCCGGGATCGCCAATTAACACCGGATTGTTTTTTTGGCGGCGGGAAAGAACTTGCACCACGCGGCGGATTTCCTCGTCGCGGCCGATTACTGGGTCGAGTTTGCCGGCTTTGGCGGCTTCTGTCAAATCGCGGCCGTACTTGCTGAGGGCGTCGGAGTTAGCTTCGCCATCTTGATCTTGGGCTTTAGCGTTGCTGCGGCTGGCTTTCCCCGTTTCAGAAGTTTTTTCTTGGGCTTTAGCAGTGGCGCGGAAAGATTTGATGGCTTCTTCGAGTTTTGGTCGATCGATCGTACCGGCTGGGGGTTTGCGATCGTAACCGGGGCGGCCCGGCGGGCCGTCGCCTTTTGTCAGCAACCTGCGGCCGACTCGTTCGTCTTCTACTAAGCCAATTAATAAATGTTCAACCGCGATAAAATTATCTTGCCAAGTCGCTCTGGTGGCCTCGGCAACATCTAACATCACTTCTAAGCCGCGACCGAGGTATAGTTGGTCAGCGTTGGCAACTCTGGGCTGTCGTTTGGCAAAAGCATCTAACTGCTGGGCCAAGCGGGTGACATCAACCCCAGCCAAGCTGAGAATGGTGTTTGCTGTCGCAAGCTGTTCGAGAATGGCGATCGCTAAATGTTCAACCTCTAGCTGCTGATTGGCAAAGCGGCGGGCTACATCCTGGGATTTGACAATGGCTTCCCAGGCTTGATCGGTAAATTTGCTAGGGTCTGTTGGCTGCACGTTGGTTCCTCGCAATCAAGGGGATGCCTGTTGTTATCCGTTAATACATCGTCTCACAACCATCATAATCTTTAAACAGGATTATGAATTTATGAGTGCGGTTAACTAGGGCGGAAGTTGTGAAATAATTGACAAGATTGCAAAAGCTTACCGTCCGCAATCCACCCCGAAATTTGGTGCGTTCAAACCGACTATGGCAATTCCCTTCGGGATAGGTTGGGTGGCCGTACTTATAAAAATATTGCCGGCAACAAGATTTTTTATCGGTTGAGACTTATGCTCTTTCCCACTTACCAATTTCTAATATTTTTCCTCATTACTTTTAGCGTTATCGTCTCGGTAAAACCCCAAGTCGATTTGTATAAAATTGTTTTGTTAGTTTCCAGTTTATTATTTTATTCCTTTTGGAGTTGCGACTTTCTCTTAATTCTTCTTTTATGTACAGCATACAATTATATCATTCTTCGGGCTGCCGGCAACGGTAAACATAAAAAAATCGCTTTAATCTCCGGCTTAATTTTCAACATTGGCACTCTCGGCATCTTTAAATATTGCAACTTCTTTGTAACTTCTTTATTTGAGGTACTGAACCAGCTACAAATTCCAGCCAACTTTCAAGTTTTGCAAATAATCACCCCCGTCGGTGTGTCGTTCTACACTTTTAGAATGATTTCGCATTTAATCGACTGCTACCAGCAAAAAATAGCCTGTCCTAAATTGGTAGATTACGCCGCATACATTACCTACTTTCCCCAAATTGCCTCCGGGCCAATCTCCCGGGCTGGCGAATTTTACACGCAGCTAAATTCACCGAACAAATACGACTATCAAATCGAAGAAGTTATAGTTTTGATCTTGTCGGGACTGTTTAAAAAATATACTTTAGCGAGCTTTTTGTTTAACTTCACTGACTTGCCATTCAAAGTCCCGCAGCAGTACAGCAGCATCGATTTAATCCTCGCGGCAATGTCCTATTCCTGTTTAATTTACGTAGATTTCAGCGGCTACTCGGATTTAGCCAACGGCATCTCCTGTTTGCTGGGTTTCAAACCCATTGCCAACTTTAATATGCCATACCGATCGCTCAGCTTGCAAGAATTTTGGAAAAGGTGGCACATCAGTCTTTCCGAGTGGTTGAGGGATTACGTTTATTTTCCCTTGGGCGGCAACAAATACGGCAAGTTGAGGAAGTACCTCAATCTATTTTTAACAATGGCGATCGGCGGATTTTGGCACGGCGCAGGTTTAAACTTTATTTTCTGGGGAGCAATTCACGGTTTAGGATTGGTTATCAACCATTTATGTAAAGATCTTCCCCAAGCTATCCACTTTAAATTAGACTATGCCTTTCCCAGATTTGCTAAATTTTGCAGTTGGTTGTTAACCTTTAGTTTTGTTACTTGTAGTTGGGTATTTTTCGGCACTCCCAATTGGGAAACGGCGGTGAGTTTTTTTGAAGGAATTGTCCATCCTGCCGTCGCAACTTTTCAATTTAACTTTTGGCAATTGTATTTAGTAATTGCAGTCATTGGCGCGATCAACTTGTGGGGCGATCGCATCTCCCAACTATTGCAAACCGTATTGTCATTAAAAAACATTTTCTTTCGGGTTGTCTTAGTTTCGTTGCTCGTGTATACTATCTTGATGTTGGGTCCGAGTACCGTTCCGCCTTTTATTTACTTTAATTTCTAAGAAATATGAAAGACCGGGAAATTTTGCTAATTGTTACTTCTGTAATTCTCACTTTAATATTTTCCAACTTATCATTATTTCTAAAAAGCTTTGCTTCAACCCCTTTCGCCAGTCCAGAAATCAAACAAGCAGCGCGCCAAATCCAACTAGACCATTTCAAAAAATCCGAACAAGATTTTTGGAGCCAAATTAAAGATATTAACTTCGATAGCCTCCCTAAAGAACCAGAAATTCCTCCTGTAAAAACAGAAACAAAAGTGGCCGTTGAGCCCCCAAAGCCGGCTACTGCTAAAAAACAAACCCCAGCTAAACCCAAGCTGACCCGACCTTATCGCAGATTTTTATTTATTGGAGATTCCGTAATGTTCGACTTAGGAATTCAACTCCAGTACACTCTTAAGAAAAAATACAATATCACCGATACGAAAATTGACTACAAGGTCTCGACCGGATTAAATCGGATAGATTATTATGACTGGTATGCCAGAACTAGCCAAATTCTTAATAATTATCAGCCGGATGTAGTGATAATTTTGTTCGGAGCAAATGACCCTCAAAATATTATTGATTTTCAAGGGAAAGCCTGGGCTGTTTTGGGCAAAGAATGGCAAAAAGCTTATCAAGAAAGAGTTGAAAAATATGCCAATTTACTTAATTCGTCATCTGTGAGAAAAGTGTATTGGATCGGTCAATCCATACCTACTAAATCTTTGTATCTCAAAGCTTTTCCAATCATGAACGATATTTATAAAAATGCCAGCAAATCTTCATCCAAAATCGAATTTATTTCTACTTGGGAGACTTTTGCCCAAGCCGGAAAATTGGTTACTGTAGTTGCTGACAAATCCGGAAAGCGAGGATATGTCAAAGCTAATGATGGCGTGCATTTTACCTCCCACGGAGCTAGAATTATCGGCGATTTAGTTGCTGATAAAATGGTCGCCGACAAAATCTTAAAATCTCCCCAATCTCCCAAATCTCCCAAAAAGAAACCCTAAACTTTAATAATTGGTTCCCATTGGGAGTGAGAAACCGGGTTTCTTCACCAAGTCTCGATGAGGATGCCAAAATTATCGCAGAAACCCGGTTTCTTTCTAGCAATAGTGGTAGCTATTTTTCCAGTTGAACTAATTCAACTTTATATCCATCTGGATCTTGCACAAAAGCGATGACAGTTGAACCGTGCTTCATTGGGCCGGGTTCGCGAATAACTTTACCGCTGCGGGCTTTAATTTCTTCGCAAGTACCGTAAATGTCGTCAACGCCGATCGCAATATGACCGTAAGCATCCCCTAAATTGTACTCTGCGACGCCCCAGTTGTATGTTAATTCCAAAACTGTAGTGTCTGATTCGTCGCCGTAGCCAACAAAAGCCAGAGTAAATTTACCGTCTGGATACTCTTTTTGTCGCAGCAATTTCATGCCCAGAACCTCGGTGTAAAATTTGAGGGATTCTTCCAGGTTGCCGACTCGGAGCATCGTGTGTAGTAGTTGCATTTAGCTCACTCCAAATTTTTTAAGCTTCCTCAATTTTAGCGATATCTTGCTGGAAAAAACCGCGTCGGTACAGTTTACCTGGTGTTAACTTGCTTTTTACTGAACAAAAACCACCACAGTTCTAAACCAATTAATGTCAATCCGCCTGCTGTTACGCCAATTTTTAAACTTAACGGCTGTTCAATGCTGCGGAATTGATTCGTTGAAGTAGGATGCTGGACGGACTGTTCGGAAGCTTCAACTCCCGATGCCATTCCCATCACAAGTCCTAAACTCGCGAGAATTCCCAAAATTTGACGATGGTCTAACATTTTTATAATTCCTCCAAATTTATGCAATAGATTTTGGTTTAAAATTCCGCAAGCGCAAAGCATTAGTAAGTACGGAAACTGAACTAAAAGCCATTGCTCCGCCGGCGATAATTGGATTGAGCAGCCAACCGAAAATGGGGTACAAAATGCCCGCCGCGATGGGTATTCCAGCGATGTTATAAATAAACGCAAAAAACAGATTCTCGCGGATGTTCCGCATGGTGGCGCGGGAAAGTTGAATTGCTGTAACTATGCCTTGCAAATCTCCTGAAATTAAGGTAATGTCGCTGGCTGCGATCGCCACATCGGTGCCGGTGCCGATCGCAATTCCCACGTCTGCTAAGGCCAAAGCCGGTGCATCGTTAATCCCGTCTCCCACCATCGCGACAATTTTTCCTTCCCTTTGCAGGGCTTGAATTTGAGCTGCTTTTTGGTCGGGTCTAACTTCGGCAAAAACGCGAGTAATGCCCACGGATTGGGCGATCGACTCCGCAGTCGCGCGGTTGTCCCCCGTCAGCATCGCCACCTCCAAACCGAGTTTTTGAAGTGCTTTCACCGCCTGCGCTGACGATGGTTTCAGAGCATCCGCAATGCCCAGAATTGCCTCTATTTGGCTCTCTACAGCCATCCAAACAACCGTTTTGCTCGCAGCTTCCAAAGCTCTCCCGCGCAGTTCCAGATATTCAGTATCGCAGCCTAGTTCCTGCATCCACCTGAGCGTTCCCAGGGCGATCGACTTTCCGCCTACAACCCCTCGAACACCACTCCCCGCGATCGCCTCAAAATCCTTAACATCCGTCAAATTAACCTCTTGAGATTGAGCGTACCTCACAACAGCTTCCCCCAGAGGATGCTCCGAATTTCGCTCGACAGACGCCGCCAATTGCAGCAACTTTAACTCATTGCTGTTCGCCGTTCCTTTAATTGTCACAAAATCAGTTACCGTCGGCTTGCCTTCTGTGAGAGTTCCAGTTTTATCTAACACGATAATTTGGATTTTGTGAGCCAATTCTAAACTCTCCGATCCTTTGATTAAAATCCCGTTTTCTGCACCTTTACCAGTTCCCACCATCACAGCAGTCGGAGTCGCCAAACCCAAAGCGCAAGGACAGGCTATAATCAGCACTTCCACCATTGTCACTGTGGCTAGAGTGAAGTTTCCAGTCGCGTTAAACCAGATAATAAAAGTAGCTAAAGCGATGGCAATTACTGCTGGAACAAACCAACCAGTCACTTGGTCTGCTAACTTTTGAATCGGTGCTTTTGAACCCTGTGCGTCCTGCACCATCTTGACAATTTGAGCTAAGAATGTATCTTTGCCCACTCTTGTCGCCTGAAACTTGAAGCTGCCAGTTTTGTTAATTGTGGCTCCGATAACTTCGTCGCCAAGCTGCTTTTTAACGGGCAAACTTTCTCCCGTAACCATTGCTTCGTCTACTGTGGAATAGCCTTCAACAACATCTCCATCTACGGGGATTTGCTCGCCCGGCCGCACCTGCACGATGTCACCAATTTCCACTTGGGCGATCGGCACTTCCAACTCTTCCCCGTTGCGAACTATCCGAGCCGTTTTTGCTTGCAAACCCATGAGTTTCCGAATGGCTTCGGAAGTCTCTCCCTTCGCGCGATTTTCTAGGGTTTTCCCCAACAAAATTAAGGCAACAACGCTAGCTGCCACTTCGTAGTAAACGCTAGGAGTCAAACCTTGAGCGGTGAAGAAACCGGGAAAAAATGTCACCAATACAGAATAAAAGTAAGCAGCACTCGTACCCAAAGCAATCAGGGTATCCATTGTTGCTACGCGCCGTTTTAGGGATTTCCAAGCTCCCACATAAAACGATTTCCCGCACCAGAATTGTACGGGTGAGGTCAGGACTAATTGCAGCCAATAATTGTGCAGCCACGCGGGAATAAATGGCAGGTGCAAGCCGGTCATCGCCGGAATAGCGCCCACAACTACCAGGATGCTGATGATACCTGCTGTCCAGAGTTTCCGCTGCAAGGTTTGAGATTCAGATTTGCGATCGGCTTGTTCGGAATCATCCTCTGCTGCCGCCATTTCTTGAAGTGGCAAAGCTTGGTATCCCGCAGCATCAACAGCCGCTTGAATTGTTTCTAAGTTTGTTTGCTTGGAGTCGTATTGGATGGTTGCTTGTTCCATCCCAAAATTGACATGACACTCAATTACGCCCGGAACAGATTGAATTGCTTGTTCGATAGAGGAAGCACAAGAAGCACAACTCATGCCCCGCAATTTAAGTGTGAGATTGTCCATAGATGCCCTCCTAAATTAGACAATTACCTTCTGTCTTTAAATAGCTGGATAGCCGGCCGATGCGATCGCTTTCCTAACTTCACTTTCCGACTTAGCTGTTTGAATCGTGACCAATTTTGTCTTGATATCCGCCTCAACCGTGGAGGCTGAGTCAATGGCTTGGACTGCTTTTGTGATTGTAGTCGCACAAGCAGAACAAGCCATCTTAGGAACTTTTAGCTGTAAAGTCATAATTTGAACCTCAGCAGAAACTACTCTGCTCAATCAATGAATTAACTCTATTGTAAAGTCTCCAGTCCACAGGAGAGTCAAGAGGAATTGCAAAATAAATCAGAAATTATCAAAAAACTGGTGTGACACGCTACCCATAGGGGTAAGGCGCGCACTGTGCACCCTACATAATTAGGTTCAAGTGAGTCCTGTAAATCTTAACTTTGAGTGCGATCGACGGCACAGCAATAATTATTTACAATTCCGAGGCCAAAATTTCATCCTAATTTCATTTATATGTGGAAAGCTGAAGATAAATGACCTTTTTAAGGATATAAAATCTATGAAACCAATTTCATTAAAAACAGGCTTTGCAGGGCTGATATTGACCGCCGCAGCCGCTTTAACCAGCGGAGTGCTTGCAGCTTGTTCAAAAGCCCCTTCCAGCGAAACTCAAGCCCCAAAGGTTACGGCTGCAAAGGAAGCAAACAACAAGCAAGACATGGCACAAGGCGGCGGCATGGGTGGCATGAATCATGGCATGAATCACAATATGTCAATGGATTTAGGGCCGGCTGATGCCGACTACGATTTGCGGTTTATTGATGGCATGACAGTACACCATCAAGGTGCTGTAAAAATGGCTCAAGATGTGCTTAAACAATCCAAACGCCCGGAAATGAAAAAACTTGCCACTGATATAATTGCTGCTCAAAACCGCGAAATTAATCAAATGAAAGAGTGGCGAAAAACTTGGTATCCCAAAGCCAGCAGTACGCCGATGGCTTATCATGCTGCCATGGGTCACATGATGGCCATGACTCCCGAACAAATGCAAAGCATGATGATGAGCATGGATTTAGGGGCCGCTGACGACCAATTTGACTTGCGATTTATCAATGCGATGATTCCTCACCACAAAGGAGCTTTAGTGATGGCTGAAGATGCTTTGAAGAAGTCAAAACGCCCCGAAATGAAGAAATTGTCTCAAGAAATTCTGACTTCGCAAAAGCAAGAAATTGAGCAAATGAAACAGTGGCGGCAAGCTTGGTACAAACAGTAATTTAGCTCCCCTTAACAAAACGTGATCCAAATCCCGAAAATGAGTGACATTAATCACAGTAGCTCAAGAGTTCCGAAAATACTTGCTTCACCAAAGCAAGAAATTGAGCAAATGAAAAAGTGGCGACAACCTTGGTAGACAAAGTAATGTAGATCGACTGTGGCTGTCAGCATTTGTCTGACTCCACCTCAGTTTCCTGAGATTACCTAGACATACTGTAGATAATTGAGCCGCCCTACCTCTAAAGTAGTAGAAAGTTACGTAAGAATACTGTAGACGATGGATAACCCCTACCTCTAAAGTAGTAGATAAGTCAGCAAAAAGCTATATAGATAGAGAGGGTAGTTTATGATATTGAATAGCTTGGAATTAACCACAACTTATAAATCAAATTCAGCCGTAGATGAGCTAGTGAGCGCATTGACAAACGCAATTGAAGCGCAAGCAGAGATAAAAAAACCGGAAAAAAATCTACAGCAAAATCGCTTGTCATTAGGCGAAACTTATCTTCGTATTTTAGAATCTGGTGGGCATCTGGGCTGCTGATGCGAAATTTCATCCTAATTTCATTTGACCGTGAAATACTAGGTTGAGTAGAGCAATTCTAGCTCTTGGTCATTGCTTAGCGGTCGCTTCTTGGAAAATGCTAATAAGTAACTTTACTTAATGGGTATCACTTACTTACCTTGGCATAATACCAACTGCTAAACCTGTGGCACTCAACCTGATTTCAAGGACAATGCCAACGATGATATCCCACAAATATGCTCTATCTCCGGCAATTATTAGCAGCTTTTCGGGAAGTTTGTTGAGCTTAATTTGGCTAAGCTTTCCTGCCGCTGTTTTTGCCCACGCTGGTCACGGAAATGAATTTCACCAAAGAGGCGAAATAACTCAAACTCCTGCTGCTATTTCTGTCGATGCCGAAACAGCAAAACGATTAGGTATTAAAGTCTCCCCTGCCGCCCGCCAGCGACTAGATATCGGCATCAAAACCACAGGACAAATTGAAACTTTGCCCAACCAAAAAGTCGAAGTGACGGCTCCTGTTGCTGGCAAAGTAGTAGAGTTGCTGGTTAAGCCTGGCGACAAAGTATCAAAAGGTCAACTGGTTGCGGTTTTATCGAGTTCAGAATTAGGACTGTTGCGGGTTGAATCTCTCTCGAAACGTGCCGAAGCTGAGGCAGATTTGCAGCAAGCCGAAGGCGATCTCAAACTAGCACGAGAAAATTACGATCGCCAACTTCAAATATCCGCAGCAGAAATCGCCCAAGCCCAAACCCAATTGACAGCGGTAACTAAGCAGTACCAGCGAGAACAAGAATTAGTAAACAAGCGTTCCGTTGTGCAAGCCGCTAAAGAAAACTATCAACGTCAAGTTGAAATAGCGCAGGCCGAAATAGCGCGGGCTGAAACAGAATTAACTATTGCTAAAGAACAGTTCGATCGCGACCAAGAATTAGTGGCATCAGGAGCGATCTCGCGGCGGACAATGCTGGAATCGCAAGCCCACTTCGCCGAAGCAAAAGCCGCTGTTGCCAAGGCAAAAAGCCGTCCTGAAGTTATCAAAGCCGAAACCGAAATTAAACAAGCCGAAGTAGACCTCCCTATGCGGGAATTGCGGGAATCTCAAGGCAGAGTAGCAGAAGCAAAAGCTCAACTTACCAGAGCCCAGAGCCGCCGGGAAGTCCTAGAAGCCGAGAACCAACTCAAACGCGGCAAAACTGCCGTCGAAGTCGCTCAGTCGCGCATTCGCTTGGCTGACGCAGCCTATCAAGCGCGGCTCCAACAATTAGGAACTATTGCCAACGATCGAGGACTCGTTACCGTAGTTGCTCCGATTTCGGGGACGGTAGCCGATCGCGAAATCACCCTAGGAGAGTCAGTAAACGCTGAAAAACCGTTGATGAGTCTGTTAAATGACAGCCGCGTTTTTGCCACAGCCAATATTTACGAAAAAGACCTGAATCAAGTAAAACAGGGTCAGGAAGTCAGGGTAAAAGTCGCTAATTTACCCGATCGCACTTTCAATGGCAAAATCGCCTTAATTGGCTCATCCGTGGAAGGAGAAACGCGGGTGGTGCCGGTGAAAGCAGAACTAGATAATATTAACGGCGAATTAAAGCCCGGACTGTTTGCGGAGTTGGAGATTTTAACAGACAAAACTGCAACAAATATTTTAGCAATTCCGAATGCGGCGGTAGTGGATGTTAGCGGTAAAAAAACCGTTTACGTCCAAAATGGCAATGCTTATCAAGCGGTTGAAATTGAACTGGGTCAAACTGCTGGAGATTTAGTTGAAGTGAAGAGGGGTTTATTCGAGGGAGATTTGATAGTAACGCAGCGAGCACCTCAACTTTACGCACAATCTTTGCGGGGCGGCAGCAAGCCCTCAAAAGACGAGGCAAAGAAAGAGGCAAATCCCAAGATAACAGAAGTTAATTTTAATAATTTACCCGTGTCTTTATGGTGGGCGGGAATAGGAGGAGGAGTTGCGATCGCATCCCTGACTTTTGCAGCCGGCGTGTTGTGGGGAAATCGGCGCAAATTTCCAGCACTAGCAGCCGATTCTGGAACCAATGCCGGAAACAATAGTTTTTCCGCCTCTGCACCGGCGTTGGACAATGAACTGCTGTTACACAATGACAACCATCACGTTAAAACTCAAGACGCAGAAGTCAAGAGTTTAAAGTAACAGCACGACACGGAAGTCACGGATACACGGATAGCTGTTTTTATCAATTCCCAATGCCCAATTCCCAATGCCTAATTCCCAAATTATTAAATGTTCAGCACAATTCTCAGATGGGTAATTAACCGCCGCTGGCTAGTCGTTCTCGCCACCATTATTGTTAGTCTTTGGACATTATATATCATCCCCCAAATGTCCCTTGATGTCTTCCCTCCTTTTGCACCGCCGCAAGTCGAAATTCAGACGGAAGCACCGGGTCTCGCGCCGGAAGAAATCGAGTCTTTAGTAACACTGCCAATTGAAAGTGCGATTAATGGAACTCCTGGGGTGACAGCAGTGCGATCGTCTTCCGCTGTGGGTCTTTCTGCAGTTAAGGTAATCTTTGATTGGGGAACTGAAATTTATCAAGCGCGCCAGTTGATAACAGAACGGTTGCAGCAAGCTCAAAGCAAGCTTCCCGCAGGAGTAGAGGCACCACAAATTTCTCCCACAACTTCTCCTGTGGGTACTGTTATTACCTATGCTTTTACCTCGGAAACTACTTCTTTGATGGAAGTGCGCCGTCTGGTTGATTGGCAAGTTACAAATCGCCTTCTAGCAGTGGCTGGCGTTGCTCAAGTAGTAGCTTACGGCGGCGATCAGAGGCAGTATCAAGTATTAGTAGAACCTGCCAAGTTGAAAGCGTTTAATGTGTCGTTGCAGCAAGTTGCCGAAGCGGCGGCGGCTGCGAATGTTAACGCGCCGGGGGGGTATTTAATTACGCCGGATCGAGAAACTTTAATCCGGGGGGTGGGGCGAATTGAGTCTGTGGAAGATTTGCAGCAATCGGCGATCGTCTCTCGCCACGGAACACCTGTCAGAATTGCTGATGTAGCTGATGTCAAAATTGGTGCTGCAATCAAGCGGGGCGATGGCAGTTTTAACGGCAAAAAAGCTGTGATTGTGATGGTAAACAGACAGCCAGTTGCTGATACTCCGACGGTAACTAAAGCGGTTGAGGCAGCAATGGCTGAGGTGCAGCAAGCTCTGCCCAAACATATTAAAGTTACTGTGACTTTTCGACAGGAAGAATATATTAATTCCTCGGTGGAGAATGTGCGAGGGGCTTTAGTTGAAGGCAGTATTATCGTCACCCTTATTCTCATCCCGTTTTTGATGAATTGGCGCACTCTGACGGTTGTTTTGCTGGATTTCTTTCTGACTTGGCTGTTCGGTTTGCTGGCGATGTATTGGCTGGGGCTGGGGCTGAATACCATGACTTTGGGTGGTTTGTCGGTGGCGATCGGCACTGCGATCGACGATGCGATCGTCTATGCGGAAAATACCTACCGCAATTTGAGAGAAAATACGTCTTCTCTTCATCCACGTCCGGTGATGGATGTGATTTTTGACGGCAGTCAAGAGGTGCGCGATTCGTTAATTGGAGCGACTGTTATTGGCATTGTGGTGTTTTCGCCAATTTTTACTTTGCCCGGTGTAGAAGGTCGGATTTTTACGCCGATGGGGATTACTTATTTGGTAGTTGTTGTGATTTCTAGTCTGGAATCGCTGTTAATATCTCCGGCACTTTGCGCTATCTTGTTGCCTACCAAACGCATGAGTTCACGAGAACCCTGGTTGCCAAGATTTTGCAAGAAAAAATATCATTGGATCGTAGAATTGTCAATGCGTTATTCGGGGATTATTTTAGCTTTAGCGGCTGCTAGTATGGTGGCTGCATTAATTATTTTGCCTTCCTTTGGACGGGTGTTTTTGCCGGAGTTTCAGGAGCAAACTTTGGTAAATACTATTCTGCTTTATCCGGGGGTTTCTTTGGAGACAACAGATAGCGCGGCTTTTGCTATTGAAGATGCACTTAAGGATGATAGCAGGTTTGAATACGTGCAAGTGCGATCGGGCAGAGCTCCCGGAGATGCTGATGCTGCGGGAGTTAATTTAGCTCACATTGATATCGGTTTGAGCGAGGCTGGGATGAAAAACAGGCCGAAAACTTTGGAGTCGCTGCGGCAGGAATTTGCTAGATTGCCGGGAGTTGCACCAAATATCGGCGGTTTTATTTCTCACCGGATGGATGAGGTTTTATCTGGTGTCCGAAGTCAGATTGCTGTCAAAATCTTTGGCCCGGATTTGGAGCAACTTCGCAGCATCGGTGCCCAAGTTGAAGAGCAAATGAAAACAGTTGAAGGAATTGTGGATTTGCAACTAGAACCCCAGGTTCCCGTGCAACAAATTCAAATTAAGTTTAACCGCCAAGCTGCGGGTAGATACGGTTTGAAAATAGGAGAGCTTTCAGAAATTATTGAGACAGCTTTGAACGGCAAAGTTGTTTCTCAAGTTTTGGAGGTGCAGCAAACTTTTGACTTGGTTGTTTGGTTGCAGCCTGAAGCCAGAAATAACTTAGAAACTATTCAGAATTTGCTGGTAGATACTCCAAGTGGCAACAAAATCCCCCTCGCCCAAGTTGCTACTGTCAAATACGGTACGGGCCCCAATACGATTAACCGTGAGAATGTTTCTCGCTTGATTGTGGCGGCGGCTAATGCTAAAGGTAGGGATTTGCGATCGGTTGTGAATGAAATTCAAGCTAAAGTCAAACGAGAGGTGCAGTTGCCTTTTGGATATTTTATCCAGTACGGCGGTCAATTTGAAGCAGAACAAAGAGCTTCGCAAAATATTATGATATTTAGTGCGATCGCCTTTTTGGTAATTACCGTATTGATGTACTTGTCCGTCAAGTCGATCGCTTCAACTGCTATGATTATGATTAATTTGCCTATCGGATTAGTGGGAGGAGTCATTGCGGTAGCTTTGACTGGCGGCATCATCTCTGTAGCTTCCCTGGTTGGCTTTGTCACATTATTCGGGGTTGCTACCCGTAACGGCTTGCTTTTAGTAGACAACTACAACTCTAAGTTTGCCGAAGGACTGCCTTTTAAGGAAGCTATTGTTAAAGGCTCGATGGAACGGCTCAACGCCATCCTGATGACCGCTTTAACTTCAGCTTTGGGTTTAGCACCTTTAGTATTTGAAGGCGGGGCGGGCCAGGAAATTTTGCAACCGCTGTCAGTAGTAGTTTTAGGAGGATTATTTACTTCTACAGCACTAACTCTGTTAGTTTTGCCAGCTTTGTATGCTCAATTTGGGACATTTTTACGACCTCAAAAACCTCAGCCAGTTATTGAAGACGGTAAGGTACTTAATGTGTGATATTTTCTAATGATTGTCCGTCAGCAAGGAGTTAAACCAATGAAATCGCTCAAGTCTAGCTTAGTTATTCTAGGTAGTGTCGGATTACTGTTTTTGGGAGCTTGCAGTAAAGGCGACCAAGCAAGCGAGCCGAATACCACTCCAGCATCCCCTCCTGTCGCCTCTCAACCTGCGTCTTCGGCTCCCGCCACTGCTCCTGCAACAGCAACTAAAGGGGGGCAAGTTGTAAAGTCTGGAGCTTACTATTTAGAGTTTGTACCTGAAAAAGAAGCTACCGGAACTCATTTAGATGTTTTTTTGCAAAAAGGGGAGAAAAAGGAACCAGTTCCTAACGCCAAAATGACAGCTCAAGTGCAGTTGCCGAATGGAAAGCAGCAAACCCTAGCTCTCAAGTATGATGCTGAGGGCAAACATTACGCTGTGGTGTTTCCCGGCAAAGATGCAGGAAGTTATCCCGTGAAAGTTACTGCGGATATTAACGGAGAAAAAGTTGACGGTCGTTTTACCTTCAATCAATAGATAGCTGATTTCCTAATGCGCCCATAAGTGAGAGCGCATTAGGAAATCAGCAACAAACAACTGCCTCCTACATTTCCACTAAAAAGCCGATCGTATTTTGATCGCACTTAATTTCCTATTTCATTACCTGAGTTTTTTTGAATGGGAAAAACACTCGACCTGCCAAACTTTGGAGGTAGATGCCGCCGACGGTAATTAAAAAGACGAAATAAGCCATCGCCTGCACGACATAGAGCTTATCCGTGTAGCCAAACAGCGCACTCAACAACAAACCTGGAAACTTTTCTTCGGGAAGCAGTTGCGAGGTATTCCAGACCATCGGCCCGAGAATGCAAGAGTGGATTTTAGTAAATCTTTCGTAATAGAAACACAGTGCTGCTGATTCGCGATTTGTTTGCGATAAAATATTCATCGCGCTGTCAAAAATACCCAAAGTAGATACCACTAAACCCGCTACAATAAAGAGCAATAAAATGCCCATATATTTGAAAAACAGGCGGATATTAATTTTGACTCCCCATTTAAACAGCAGGACGCCAAGTCCGGCGGCTGAAAGTATTCCTCCCAAAGCGCCGATCGCCGGAATAATGCCTTGTTGAAACTTGGCGACGACAAACAAAACAGTTTCAAACCCTTCGCGCAAAACGGCAATAAAAACTAAACTAAATACGCCCCAACCAGCATGAGAGTTTTGCGTTAAGGCCGCACTCACAGCGCCTTCAACTTCGGCTTTCATAAATCGCGCTTGTTTTGTCATCCAAATCAGCATCCAGCTCAGCATTGCGATCGCTATCAGCCCAAAGATTCCCTCTAGCAGCGACTCCATAATCGGTGCAAAAGGCTGATTGGATGCGGATAAAATTTGAATAGTCCAACCGAACAGTATACCTATCAAAGCGCTGGCGATAAGTCCAACGCCAACACCGCCGAAAACCCAAGGACTTAAATAACTTTGTCCTGATTTTTTGAGACAAGCGAGAACGATTCCGACAACTAAGGCGGCTTCGACTCCTTCGCGCAGAGTAATTACAAATGTGGGCAATGCTTCGCCAAAATTCATTTTTTTATGGTAGGAATGGGAGTAGTTAAGGAGCGAGGTAATTGGCAGATTATTTACCAATTACCGCCGACGATGAGAGTGAGATTTTTAGGATGCTGGTTTGAGAACTTTTTGGCTGTCGCTTTCGATAGTTTTAACGAGCTGGCTGACTTGTTCGGTGGTTTTTACGGGGGCGGGGGGTGCGATCGCCGTTGGCCAATTTGTCTTCAGTTCAGTCATGTTGGCAACAATTGCTTTATCGATTTCCGGGCTGGTTTTAGCCACTTGCTCGGCGATATCTTTGTACAGCATTTCCGCGTACATGACGAAACCCCGCGAATCTTGATATTCAATAATTGCGGAAATTTTGCCGTTAGCAACTGCCGCTCCGTATTCGGAATTAGCTGTATCCAGCAAGCCGTTAATCACTTGCAGTACGAATTTCGGATCTTTTCGCTGGGCTTCGGGAAGGGCGGCAATTGCTCCGTCAACTGCTTGCATGGATGTGTCGAATTCCGCATTCACTTGAGCCGGATCTTTTGCACCCGCTTTAACTAAATCCTGCAATTTAATTAAAGTAGTCTTAAATTCAGTAATTTTACGCTCGTTTAGCTGATCTTCCACATCGGCATAAATTTCTTCTACTGGATGCCCGATGTGAGGTTCTGCCTGGTCTGGTTTGCCTTGAGCCAAGAGTTCTTTGGCTACGAAAAGATGCCCTTTCATCAATCCCATTTTAGTCATGAAGTCTACATCTTTGGCTTCCCCTGTCAGCACCACATCTTCAATAGTTACCAATTCTTTTATTTCGTCGAATTGGGCTTGAGTAATGACATTTTTTGACACCAATTCTTCGACTTTTCCGTAAGGGCGGCTGGCTTGAATTTTGTTAGAAAGTGCCGGCACTCCTAACTTGGCTTCGAGTTTATCTAACTCTGAAAGAATGGCAGTATTGATGTTGATGCCGCCTTTGCCGCCGTGGTTCATGCTGTGACCGCTTGTGGATGGGGGACTGGCTGTGGCAACGGGTGAGGCGGTGCTGCTGGTGTTGCTGGCTGTGGGGGAAACGCAACCGGTCAGAGCAACGAGGATGGCTGTAGCCGTGGCGGTCGGTAATAAGCGAAAGGATGGTAACATGGCAGTTGCTAATTTTTACTTTATGTGCATTTGGACTCACAACTTATTAAGAATAATTCTCAATTTGTGAGCTATTTATTCTACCTATGTGCGATCGAGCTTGTCAAATAATTTCATAGTTTCTTTATTTGAATCGGCGCACCCTGGTAGCAGGATTGGGTTTAAGTGATGACTTCAAATACACCCATGCAGCCAGCTTCGGCGATGGCATCTTGATGGGGATGAAACATATATTTTCCAGCGTAGCCGTAAGTAAATTCTAAGATATGTCTTTCAGCTACTCCCATTGTGATGACATCAGTTCTTTCACTGGGAGTTAAAGTCATTCCCGTGCGATATACGTCAAAAAAATTACCGTGCAAGTGGAAGGTTACTGCTGCTTCGTACTCAATTAGGTTGAGGACGTAGAGCCGAACTAGCTGATTTTTATAGATAGAGATAGGGTTTTTCATGTAATAGTTGGGCAACCCGTTAAAAGCGTAAAGTTCGTTTTTTTCGTCCTCGTTTACGTCATATCCCGCCATGATTAACATGATTTCATCGGCGGGAGGACGGGGTTTTGGCGGATCGACAATGAACATTCCATATAGTCCTTTACCGATATGGCGTGTTACGGGAGCAATATGGCAGTGATATAGATGCACTCCGTAAGGATTGGCATCAAATTCATAAATAAATACCGAACCGTTTCTCACAGGTTTAACGCCATCCATTTCGCTGGTATGAATTCCGTGAAAGTGCAGCGAGTGAGAATGTCCACCTTTGTTAGAAAAGATGACGCGGATACGATCGCCCTGAGTTGCCCTCAATGTCGGCCCGGGCACGCGATTGTTGACGTTCCAGGTGTTGAAAGTGACGGCACTGTTAAGTTGGACGATCGAAGTATTAGCTTCCAGGCGAAATTCCCGAACCGTGCGTCCATTTTCGCGCGTCACCGTGCCGTAATCAAAATCCCGCGCAATCTGCATCGGGTTGATGTTGCTAGATGCGACTGCATCGGCGGGCATTGGCGGTATTCTCGCGGCTGCCGGTCGTTTTTGGGTGAAATTTTGCAATGCGATCGCGCCGCCCGCTACCCCAGCACTGGCTATTCCTAGCTGTAGGAGTTGACGGCGACTCAAGCGCCCCGCCATTTTAATGACGGAACGATCGGATAAGTCTGCCATTTTTCTTGAAAATAATTCTCAAAACTTTGGTCGCATTTGAGTATAAGACATTTCCCGCTTGTTGTCAATAATTGTCAACTATAATCTTTTTCTTCCGCAAACTCAGAAGATTTCATGCTGATTTCATCTAAGTGTGCCAACTTAGATGCTGGGGGTTGGCGCTGTCGGCGGCTAACAATGTATAGAGATTTAGCGCTGTAAATTAGTGTTATGAGAGTTTTGCTAGTTGAAGACGAGCCCGATTTAGGAAAAGCGATCGAGCGCACTTTAAAGCAGGAAAAATATATAGTTGATTGGGCTTTGGATGGCAGTGAAGCTTGGCAATATTTAGACAGTCACTGGATGCAATATAACCTGGCTATTTTTGACTGGTTGCTACCAGGATTGTCAGGATTGGAACTGCTGCGGAGATTGCGTGCTAAAAATAGCGCCCTGCCCGTCTTGATGCTAACCGCCAAAGACCGAATGGAAGATAAAGTTGCGGGACTAGATGCCGGGGCTGACGATTATTTAGTCAAGCCGTTTGGCATGGCGGAACTATTAGCAAGATTGCGGGCTTTGCAAAGGCGATCGCCCCAAATTCAACCGCAACAGCTACAGGTAGGAAATCTGGTTTTGGACTGCGGAAATCGCACTGTGTGTCATCTCGGTCGCAGTGGTAACAGCCAGATAATTTCTCTAACAAACAAAGAGTTTCAACTGCTAGAATACTTTATGAAACATCCCAACCAAATTGTCACCACTGACAAAATTCGGAATCAGCTATGGGAAGTTAGTGCAGATACCTTTAGCAATGTGGTAGCAGCTCAAGTGCGCTTGCTACGGCGCAAACTTGAATCAGTTGGCGGCACAAATTTAATTGAAACCGTTCACGGCGTCGGATACCGCATGAGAAATTAAAGCTGTAGGGGCAGCGGCGGGCGGATTATATCTCGTTTCCAGTATCTGGCTATAATATATAAAACTCGATCGTAAAAATGACTGCTATGAAAGATTTAATCCAACAAGAGTTAGAAAATCTCGATCTAGAACAACTCAAACAAGTATTTGAATTTATTACCTTCTTAAAATTCCGTGCCAGGTTAGCTACTATTCTAGCAATCGATGAAACTAACTTAGCTGCACTCTACGGCGAATTTGCCGAAGAAGACCGACAACTTGCGGAACTCGGAATAAGCGAATATGCAGAACTCCTAAAACATGACGATTTGGCATGACAGTCAAATATAAAGAATGTATTATTTAGCGGTAAACTTTTATTTTCATAGGAATTAGGCACCGGGTCAGAAACCTGATTAGTTAAGCTTATTCTTTCTTTTTTACTCCTCCTCTGCGTTCTCTGCGCCCTCTGCGGTAAATAAAAAAATATCATCTTCAACTAATTACCAATTACCAATTACTAGCAAGATATGAAAGGTGAATCAAAATAAACTATTTAACCGAACTCGCTGGCAATTAGCCATTTCCTATGCGGCTGTAATGGGTGTGATTTTAAGCTTGTTGGGATTCGGCGTATATAAGGCGATCGCCCACGCTCACTGGGTAGCCATAGACCGGGAATTAGAATCGGTAGCCGGGACGCTGCACGACAGCCTAGAACTCAAATTGCAGCAGCCCGGACGCTTGGAACCAATCGTCAAGGAACTTTTGCCGAACCTCCGCGTAATTGGAGTTAACGGCATTAAAGAACAGTTGCCAGAGCGCCATACTTTAAGTGCTATTAACCAAAGCTATTACTATACCCGTTTATTTAATTATTCCGGAAAATTGATTGCTACTGCGGGCGCTTATCCAGCAGAATTACCTCAACAATTTAACTCCAAACACTGGCAAACAATCACTGACCAAAAAGGCAATATTTATCATCAAATTTCTGTATCGCTGCACACTCAGACGCAGAAAGATTGGGGATATTTTCAAGTGGGGCGGAGTTTGCAAGACTTCAACAGTTATCTCAGTACAGTGAAATTGGTTTTGAAATTGGGATTGCCGACAGCGCTTGTTTTGGTAGGATTTTCTAGTTGGTGGCTGGCAGGATTGGCAATGAAACCGATTTACTCTTCCTACCGACAAATTCAACAGTTTACAGCGGATGCCGCCCACGAATTGCGGACGCCTTTAGCGGCTTCGCAGGCGACAGTAGAATCGGCGCTGTTAACGCCTCAATTAGATGAAAAAGAAGCGCGGGAGACTTTGCGGACTATCGATCGCCAAAACCGACGACTGACTCAGTTAGTTGCGGATTTGCTGCTGCTGGCCCGCATGGATAATCAAGCCATACCCTCTCGCGCTCAATTGTGTTGTTTGAATGACCTTGTTAGCGATTTAGTCGAGGAATTGGCCGCAATGGCGATCGCTTCTCAAATAGCGCTAACATCCGAAATCCGCGTACAGCAGCAATTAAATGTTGTCGGCAATTCCGACCAACTTTATCGCTTAGTTGCTAATTTAATTGTTAATGCCATTCAATACACTCCGGCGGGCGGGAAAGTAACAGTTATTTTAGATTGCAGTCACCAGGAGGCGATCGTTCAGGTTCAAGATACGGGTATTGGGATGGCGGTGGCAGATTTAGCGCGAATATTCGATCGATTTTACCGAGTCAACAGCGATCGATCGCGCAATACCGGCGGTTCGGGACTGGGATTGGCGATCGCCCAAACCATAGCCCGGGCACACCGCGGCAGCCTCAGCGCCCGCAGCGAATTGGATTCCGGCAGCACCTTTCTCCTGCGGCTGCCTTTGTGAGTTACTATGTGAGGGAAACCGAATCGTCTTTTTAGGGTAATCCCTTTTGCAGAAGATAGCGCGATCGCCGAAAATCATTAAATAGCTATTTCTAAGCAATTAGCAGTCATCAGAGAGAAAAATTATGACAGTTTTAGAACAGGGAACAATCTCAATCCATACCGAAAATATTTTCCCGATTATCAAGAAGTCGCTATACACCGACCACGAAGTCTTCTTGCGGGAACTAATTTCTAACGCCGTCGATGCCATTGCCAAACTCAAAATGGTTTCTCGTTCCGGCGAATACAGCGGCGACATGGGCGAACCGCAAATCAACATAGCGATCGACAAAGAAAACAAAACACTCTCAATTACCGACAACGGCATCGGCATGACCGCCGACGAAGTAAAAAAATACATCAATCAAGTCGCTTTCTCCAGCGCAGAAGAATTTATTCAAAAATATCAAGGCAGCGGCGACGACGCAATCATTGGTCACTTCGGTCTCGGTTTCTACTCTTCTTTCATGGTCGCTCAGAAAGTAGACATAGACACCCTTTCTTACCAAGAAGGCGCGCAAGCAGTACACTGGCATTGTGACGGTTCTCCCGCCTTTGAACTATCAGAATCCACCCGCACGGAACGCGGCACTACTATTACTCTTACCCTCCAAGACGAAGAACAAGAATATGTAGAACCCAGTCGCATTAAGCAGTTAATCAAAACTTACTGCGATTTCATGCCCGTTCCCATCAAATTTGAGGGAGAGGAACTCAACAAGCACAAAGCAATTTGGCGGGAATCAGCCAGCAATTTGCAAAAAGAAGATTACTTGGAACTCTACCGCTACCTTTACCCGTTCCAAGACGAGCCTCTGCTGTGGGTACACCTAAATACAGATTATCCTTTCATTGTCAACGGGATTCTTTTCTTTCCCAAACTGCGGCCGGATGTCGATGTTACCCAAGGCAATATTAAGCTATTCTGCAACCAGGTTTTTGTCAGCGATCACTGCGAAGAAATTATCCCGAAATTCTTGATGCCGCTGCGGGGAGTTATTGACAGTACCGACATTCCGCTGAACGTTTCTCGCAGTTCTTTGCAAAGCAATCGTACTGTGCGGAGAATCGCTGATTATATTGCGAAAAAAGTGGGCGATCGCCTGAAAGAACTTTACCGCGACGACCGTAACGAATACATCCGCTGCTGGCAAGATATCGGCACTTTTGTCAAGTTTGGAACTCTCAACGATGACAAGTTCAAAAAGCAAGTCGAAGATATCTTAATCTACCGCAGCACCTACGAACCAACAGCCGAGAAGCCAGAAACTGTAACGCCCGAAGTTCAGGTGCAAACTGAGGAAGGAGATCTGTGGCAAGATGTCACTCCGAAGTCGGAAAATTCTAGTTCCACGCAGCCTTACACGACTCTAAAAGAGTATTTGGAACGCAATCAAAAACGTCACGAAAATCGCGTGTTTTATTGTACGGAACCTGCGTCTCAAGCAACTTACGTTGCTATGCACAAAAGCCAAGGTTTAGAAGTGCTGTTTATGGATTCTTTCATCGACACGCACTTTATCAGCTTCTTGGAACGAGAATACTCAGATGTCAAATTCTCGCGGGTTGATTCCGACATCGACGAAACGCTAATTGACAAAGAGAAAGAAGCGGAAATTGTCGATCCGGCGACGAATAAAACTCGCAGCGAACAAGTTAAAGAAATGTTCCAAAAAGCTCTTAATAAGCCGAAAGTGAACATCCGCACAGAAGCTTTGAAGTCTGACTCTGCGGAGGGGACGCCACCTGCGATCGTACTTTTGCCCGAAGCTTTGCGCCGGATGCGCGACATGACGGCGCTTTTGCAGCAGCAAGCAGCGGAATTCCCCGAAGAACACGTTTTGCTGGTGAATACGTCTCACCCGCTGATTCAAAATCTGGCTAGTTTGAGTCAGGGTGCGATTATTCAAGGCGGCGGGGAGTCTCCGTCAAGTCAGTTGGCGAGTATGATTTGTCACCACGTTTACGACTTGGCTTTGATGGCCCAGAAGGGTTTCGATGCTGAAGGGATGAAGGATTTTGTCGAGCGATCGAATCAAGTGTTGACAAAATTGACTGAACGTGCAATGTAATTACCCCCCCAACCCCCCCTTGCTAAGGGGGGAGGCAAGAGTCTATTTCTATGGGTAAAGGGATAAGTGAAGCCTTCTTCGTTCTTCGTTCTTCCTTCTTCCTTCGGGTATAATGAAATGCTGCACGCAAAAAAACGGTAATCTGGAGGGCAATATGTCACGGAAATGTCAGCTAACGGGGAAGAAGGCGAATAACGGTTTTGCGGTTTCTCACTCGCACCACCGCACTCACAAATTGCAAGACGCCAATTTGCAGTGGAAGCGGGTTTGGTGGCCGCAGGAGAAGCGCTGGGTAAGATTGCATCTTTCTACAAAGGCAATTAAAACCTTGCAACACAAGGGTTTGGAAATCATGGCGAAGGAAGCTGGAATTAACCTGTACAAGCTTTAAAAAACTTGGCTAAATTAAAAGTAAGGGCGATCGCACTTTCATGTGTGCGATCGCCCTTACTTTTAGAGAAAAACTTTTACTAAAGCTATTTTCGGCATTTCAGTAAATAAGTAGTCATCTGGCCTTTGCCTTTAACTTCGATGGCGCCACGGTTTTCAAAGGAATACTTTTCTCGCAACTGCTGATAAGTTGTCTCTGTTACCTGAATACTCCCTGGCTTGCCGTGAGATTCCATGCGGGAAGCGGTGTTAACGGTGTCTCCCCACAAATCGTAAATAAATTTTTTAATGCCGATGACTCCGGCGACAACCGGGCCGCTGTTGATGCCGATTCTGATGCTGAAATCTTGGCTGTGGGTATTGCTGAAGTCAATAATTGCTTGCTGCATATCCAGGGCCATTTGGGCGATCGCTTCTGCGTGATCCGGGCGAGGAATTGGCAGCCCTCCAACTACCATGTAAGCGTCGCCAATCGTCTTAATTTTTTCCAAACCGTGCCTTTCTGCGAGGTTGTCAAATGTCGAAAAGATGTCATTCAGCAAGGCTACTAATTGCGTTGGAGAAACTCGCGAACTCAATTGAGTAAAGCCTACTATGTCCGCAAACAAGACAGTAACGTCAGCAAAAGTATCTGCGATCGTACTGTCTCCTCGCTTCAACCGATTTGCTATTTCTTCAGGCAAAATATTCAACAACAAGCGTTCTGATTGTTCCTGTTGAATTTGCAGGGCATTTAAAGTATTATTCAGAGCATGAGTTCGTTCTTTCACTCTAAATTCTAACTCTTCATTCAGCTTGTAAAGCGCCATTTCCGCCCGCCTGCGGTCTGTGATATCCGTACCGATTGCCAGCATTCCCACAAAATTTCCTGCCGAGTCAAACAGCGGTTTATTTGCCCAGGATACCCAAACGCGATCACCGCTGCGGCGGATACTTTCATTTTCATTGCGCGCGTATTGTTCTGGGTTTTGCAAAATATCTCTCAACTTTGCTGACAAGTCATTTCCTGTTGTATCTGTATGGGGAATAATTGTTCCCACGGCGTTTTTGCCAATTATCTCTTTTTCATCGTAACCAAAAAAGTTTGGTGCAAATTCGTTAAAAAAAGTAATATTTCCTTCTGTATCTAGTTTTAAAATAATGCTGTTAGCATTTTCCACTAATTCCCGATACTTAATTTCGCTTTGGCCCAGCGAATCCTCTGCTGAGGCGCGTTCGGCTACAGTGGCGGCCAACAGCAGCGAAGTAACTACAATTACGCTCATAAAAGCCTGCAAAAATAAGATTGCCTGATTGATATTTTCCGCTTTGGCAATAAAGGGGCCACCTCCCTGAGAACCGCCCCAAATGGCGATACTGGATACAATGAAAGATGCTATAACAGCCCCGCCCTGCCCGAATTGAATGGTTGCCCAAATTACCAAGGGAAATGGTAAGTATTCGAGGGGATAACCGGAGAGATTACTTTCACTTTTTGAGTTGTATACTAGCCAACTGACTGTTACTAATAACAGGAGGCATATTCCGGCACCGATGCGATTTACAATTGTTTGAGAATCTGTATTTTGTGAAGGGCTGGGCGCTGGTTTGTGGTTGTATATAATCAACAGCAGGGGAGTAAAAATTAAAACTCCTAATGTATCTCCGAGATACCAATTCCATCGAATGTGCCAATATTCGCTCCAGTCAATTAAACCAGTTACACAGAGGCGCAGCGTGCCGAGAGTGCAGTTGATTTGAGTGGCAACTACAGCACCCCAAAAAATTAAATTGACTACATCGATTAGCCGATCTAGTGACGGGCGAAACTTGAGTTTATGCAACAAAGTAAATGCACACAAAGCTTGTAAACAACCGCAAAAAGCACTAATTGCTGCACTTATTATGGATATATTGAGATTAATAGTCTCGTAAAAAAATACGCCTAAAGCTATTCCCGGCAAAACACGCCGACCAAATAATAAAATTGCCGCTTGTGCAATTCCTGCGGGCGGCCAGACACAGGTAGCTAATTTATTTACGCCGGGGATTGAAACTGCTATTTTTGCTCCCAAAGCGTAAGCAAAAGCAATGGCAGCTATTTGTGCTAAGTATTGCCAATTTCTAGATTGAGGAAATCGCAGAAACTGATTTTTGTTTTGGTTCATACTGAGTTTTGTATTTTTAACTAACTATAGTAATTGCGACTGAATATTAGCAGGACTTAGACATTTTCTAGCCACTAAAGGGGAGGAAAACCTCTGTGGACAAAGAAAACAGGTTGAGGATATAAAAACGCCTGAAACCTTTGTGCATACTAGATTTATGCCTACTAGAGCTAAAAGTCTTTCTAGCTATGGGTTTGAATCCTTTTTCGCTTCGGTTTTTGCCTAAGTCCCATTAGGAGGTTCTTAATTGCTGAAAGATGAGTTCTTATATTGCTACTTCCTTCTTCCTTCTTTTTATCCTGAGCGAAGCCGAAGGGCTTTTTTCCTTACTGCTATAACTTGATGCCTGTTAGAAAATAAGTGTTCATCTGGCCTTTGCCTTTAACTTCGATCGCGCCGCGACTTTCAAATACATACTTGTCCTGCAATATATCATAAATTGCAGACGTGACTTGAATGCACCCCGGCAAGCCGTGGGATTCCATGCGGGAAGCGGTGTTAACGGTGTCTCCCCATAAATCGTAAATAAATTTTTTAATACCGATTACTCCGGCGACAACCGGGCCGGTGTTAATGCCAATTCTGATGCTAAAATCTTGCTTGTGGGTATCGCTGAAGTCAGTAATTGCGTGCTGCATATCGAGGGCCATTTGTGCGATCGCCTCTGCATGATCGCTGCGGGGCATCGGCAGCCCTCCAACTACCATGTAAGCGTCGCCAATCGTCTTAATTTTTTCCAATCCGTGCTTTTCTGCTAGGCGATCGAATGTGGAAAAAATGTCGTTAAGCAAGGAAACTAATTGGGGCGGAGAAATCTGGGAACTAATTTGGGTAAAACCGACTATATCTGCAAACAATACTGTGACTTCGGCAAAAGTATCGGCGATGATGCTTTGGTCTTGTTTTAATCGGTCGGCAATGGGTTGTGGTAAAACGTTTAACAGGAGACGGTCAGATTTTTCTTGTTCTAAGCGCAAAGCTGCCTCAGCTTGTTTACGAGTTGTGATATCTTGAACAGTACCTTCGTAATAAAGCAAATTTCCGTAGGAATCGCGCACGGTATAAGTATTTTCGGAAATCCAAATTACGCTGCCATCTCGGCGGTAAATTTGAGATTCAAAATCCGATACTTTGCCTTGTTCTTCTATTAAGCGGACAACTTCGGCGCGGCGATCGGGGTCAACATAAAGTTGTTGGCTAATATCAGTTAATGTGCCGACCAATTCCTCGCCCGAACTGTAACCGTAAATGCGAAGCAAAGCAGGATTGGCGCTGAGATATTCCCCATCTGGGGTAGTTTGAAAAATGCCGACTATCGCATTTTCAAAGATGCTGCGGTATTTTTCTTCAGCTTGCCGCAGCGCTTCTTCAGCCCGCTGGCGTTGTCGCGCTTCTACGGCGAAAGTTACAGAGTCTCCTAGAGAAACAGCAAAACTTTGTTCTTCAATAGTCCAATAACGGGGAGTTTCTACGTGTTCCAAACAAATAACTCCTGCTGTTTCACCGCCTATTTGAATCGGCGTATCTAGCATGGAAGTGATGCCGAAGGGAACTAGGTAAGATTCCGCAAATTCTCTAGTTCTAAAATCTTGTTGTGCGTCAAAGGCAGCAATTGCGCGTTCTTCTCCCAGTGCTTGAAAATAGGCAGGATAGTCTGCTGCTGCTAATTCCAAGCCGTGTGAGTGCTGGTTGAGAGTGCGATCGAACAAATCCAGGCACTCCATCTTGGATTTAGTACGATCGTACAGCCAGACGCTCGATCGGGCAACTTCCAGAGTACGGCTAGCAGTTTCAGTTATTTCTTGAAGCGCTTTTGTTAAGTCGCCTTGATTCAGCGCTTTATTTTTGGCTAAATCAATTAATGCCGCTTTCTGTTTCTGTAGCTGAAGTTCGCTTTGTTTCAGGGCATTTGTCCGCTCTTCTACTCGGATTTCTAGCTTTTCATTGAGCTTTTGCAACGCTATTTCAGCTTTTCGGCGATCGGTGATATCTGTCCCGATGCAGAGGATGCCCAAAAGTTTGCCCGCTGAATCAACCAGCGGTTTATTTGCCCAAGATACCCAAACCCGATCGCCACTGCGCCGGATATTTTCATTTTCATAGCTGGTAAAGCGATCGGGATTTTGTAAAATTTGACCATAAACCAACTCTAAGTTATTCCCTGCGATGTCCGTCTGTGGAATAATGGTTCCCAAGGCATTTTTTCCCAGAATTTCTTCCTCCTTGTAACCAAAGAAATTTTCGGCGAATTCGTTAAAAAAAGTAATATGGCCCTCAGCATCCAGTTTCAGAATAATGCTGTTAGCATTTTCCACCAATTCTCGATATTTAATTTCGCTCTTTCGTAAAGAATACTCCGCTGATGTACGTTCAGCAACTGTTGCTGCCAATAACAGCGAGGTAATCGTAATTACACCCATAAAAGCTTGCAAAAATAAGATAGCCTGATTGATATTTTCGGCTTTGGCTGTGAAGGGGCCCCCTCCATGAGAACTGCCAAAAATTGCGATGATTGAGACAATAAACGATGCTAGGACAGCGGCTCGCTGACCGAATTGAAGCGCAGCCCACATGATCAAAGGAAACGGTAAATATTCCAGGGGATAACGAGAAATCGAAGCTTCATGTTTCGACTCAAATACCAGCCAGCTCACCCCGATCAATAATATTAACCATACTCCTCTCTCAATTAAATAAGCTTTCTTGGTTTCTGTTTGTATTTTTAAACGATTTGCGGTTACTTGAGGACGAATAAATATTAAAATTAAGGGAGTTATAATTAAAACTCCCATGGTATCTCCTAACCACCAATTCCATCGAGCAGACCAATACTCGCTCCACTCTATTTTGCCCGCTAAATACAGAGAAAATGCGCCAATAGTGCAACTGATTTGAGTAGCAATTAGACCGCCAAACAAGATTAAATTAATTACATCTTTCAAACGTTCGAGAGAGGGACGAAATCGGAACCAGCTCAGGGCAGTTACTGCAAAAACCGCTTGCAGAATTGCCCCGGCGTTTCCTCCCAGCCAAAGTGCAAATATCTGTTCACTTGGGTTAACCAAATTGAGCAAAAATGTACCCAAAACAATGGCAGGCCAGACTTTACTCCCAAACAATAAAAGTCCGGCTTGTGCAATTCCTGCGGGTGGCCACACCGAGGAAGCGAAGGGACTAACACCTTGAATTGAAATTGCTAGCCTCGCCCCCACGGCGTAAGCGACCGCAACGACAGTTACTTGGGCTAAGTACCGCCCAATTCGGGATTGAGGGAATCGAAGAAACTGATTTAAATTCAGATTCATATCGAGTGTTAAGTTTTAGGGAATTTCACATCAGAAGGAAGAAGGAAGAAGGAAGAAGGAAGAAGGAAGAGGGAAGAAGGAAGAGGGAAGAGGGAAGAAGGAAGAAGGAAGAGGGAAGAGGGAAGAAGGAAGAGGGAAGAAGGAAGAGGGGGGGAGCATCTCATATTTGTAAAAACACTTCTTCTGGCTCCTTCTTTCTTCCACTTTCCTCCTGCATCCTGCCCCCTGTCTCCAATTTCTAGCTGGGTGCTTTCATTGAGATGCTCCCAAGAGGGGAGCTAATGTAGGGTGTACACCGCGCACCTTGCGAGCCTAAATGTAGGTGCGCGGTGCGCGCACCTTACTGGTGAAAAAGGCTTAGTTGATGGCGGCTTCAATCCACTGTTTTAAAGTAGAATTTACTTCATCAACAAGAATTTCATGGGATTTGTGAGTTGCTCTTTCCACCACTTCAACTTTGCCTGTTTTCAGCGAACGACCCGGAACAATGCGATAGGGAATGCCGATTAAATCAGCATCTTTGAATTTAACTCCTGCTCGTTCGTCACGGTCATCGAGTAAGGTTTCAATGCCAGATTGGTTAAGCTCTGCATAGAGTTTTTCGGCGACTTCTACTTGTTGGGGGTCGGAAATATTGGGGATGCTAATGATGGCGTGATACGGGGCGATCGCCACTGGCCAAATTATCCCGTCTTTGTCGTAGGATTGTTCTACGGCAGATTGAGCTAGCCGCGACACGCCGACGCCGTAGCAGCCCATAACAAAGGGCATTTCTTCGCCTTGTTCGCTGGTGTAGGTGGCGCCCATTGCTTGGGAGTATTTGGTTCCTAATTGGAAGATGTGGCCGACTTCGATGCCTCTGGCGCTTTGCAAGGTTTGTTCGGGGTTGTGCACGGCCCTATCGCCTTTTTTGGCTGTTCTGACACCTACAACCGTTGCTGGTAGAGGAAATTCTTTGTTCCAATTGGCCCCGACAACGTGGTATCCTGATTCGTTTGAACCGGTGACAAAGTTTGTCAGGTCAACAGCAGTGCGATCGACTAAACGCAAAAACTTAGAGTTTACCTCCTTGCTCCCAGCGATATAATCATCAGCAACATCGGGAGCCATATAACCGAGAGGTAAAGATTTAGCAGCCCATTTCCGCTGAGCTTCCGCATCTGGAACAGTCAAAAATAAAACAGTTTTAGCTTGATAATTGCCCGCTAACTTCGTCAATTCATTCAGCAACTTTACCTGATTCACATCTTGGTCGCCGCGAATGCTTACCAATACCAAGACTGTGATGCCATTGTCGTAAACAGCTTGGTAAAGCACATTTTTGACAACTTGCGTCGGAGAACATTTCAAAAATTTGCAAAGTTTATCAATTGTTTCAGTTCCCGGCGTTTCCCGCTTTTCAAAACTTGCAAAGGGCGACGGTTCTACATCAGCCGGCATCGATACAGCCTTTTCCACATTAGCTGCATACTGACCATCTTCAGTATAAAGAACTTCATCTTCTCCCGCTTCAGCCAGCACCATAAACTCTTGAGAACCCGAACCGCCAATTGCTCCCGAATCAGCATCTACTGCTCGGAATTGCAAGCCAGATCGGCGCAGCATATTGCTGTAAGCTTGAGCCATATCCTGATAAGTTTTTTTCAGACTTTCTTCGTTTGTATGGAAAGAATAGCCATCTTTCATAATAAATTCGCGACCGCGCATCAACCCAAAACGCGGGCGGATTTCATCGCGAAACTTAGTTTGGATTTGATAAAGATGTAAAGGCAATTGCCGATAGGAACGAATCATATCTTTAGCAATTGTAGTAATTACTTCTTCGTGCGTTGGCCCCAGTCCCAATTCTCGCTGCTGCCTGTCTGTCATGGCAAACATAATACCTTCAGCTTGAGTGTAGGTGTCCCAGCGACCGGATTCCCGCCACAAATCGGCCGGTTGCAATTGCGGGAGGAGACATTCTTGAGCGCCGGTAGCGTCCATTTCTTCGCGCACAATTTGGGAGACTTTTTTGAGTACACGCCACATTAAGGGCAGATAAGCGTAAATTCCGCTGCCGATGCGCCGGATATATCCCGCACGCAGTAATAGTTTGTGGCTGGGAATTTCTGCTTCTGCTGGGTCTTCCCGCAGGGTGACAAAAAGCATTTGAGAGAGTCGCATAGCTAATTTCCTTAAAATACCGGATGATTGTAATTTTAGATCAACTTCTGATATTATCAGAACTAAGCCCGATTTGATTAAATATATGAATAAAATTTGGCAAAACTACGAAAAAGGTATGGCAGTCTTTGATGATTGTCACTCTTTTACTGTGCAATCTCAGTGGCTTGCCTTAAAAGATGAAATAGGAGAATTTGTTCGAGAACCTAATTTAAGTGAAATTTGGGATATTGTTCATGCTGCTGGTCGATTGCTTTACAAAATAATCGGAATTCCCTTATATTTACTGGCCTATCCTACTGTTCGCAAACACAGTCAACGTTTCGAGCAGTACGGCTGTATTCGCAGCATTCGCAACTGTGAGGGAAAATGCTGCGGCAAAAATTCGTAGCCTAGGCTGCAGCGCACCCGATATCATGTTTGTTGAATTGCCTGTAATTAGATTTAGAAACCCTCCCTCGCCAACGACTGATTATGCAGCTCAATCGATCGCAATTACTCGCTCGTTTTGAGCCTGAAAATCCGACGGAATCCTAACTCGGTAGCGCACTCTACGATATGTAGAGTGCATCACATCGCACTTTACTACTATTGATAATTGGTGGGGATTGCCCCCGCCTCAAACTTGCCCGTTTTATGCGAACTCTGCTGCTACCAATCCCTTAAAAAGTAATTTCTGACTTTAGACGGATTTATTTTTTAGCTTCCAGAGCCATAATAAGCAGTAAGGATGAGATCACTATAGAACTGAGTTACCACTCATCCCAATGTCACTAATAAGGCTTCCGTAAGATAAAGCCGAACCAAAACAAAACCTCATCTAAAGATTACAAACACCCCTAGAAAAAAGTTGGGGGCAATTTTCGCTATGCCGAGTTAGGCATAAAAATTAAGGAGGTAAATTATGTTTCAAAGCGAGTTATTAATGTCGCTGTACACTCCCCAACTCAATAGGGGTCAAATGCCAGTAGAAATGCCAGTAGAAATAGATGTGCCATTTAATCACCCCGATATCGGAGGTCTGATGTTTTTAAGCCCTCAGTTTTTCGTGGCATTAATCGCCGGAGTCATCATGGCTTTCGGCTTCCAATTCCTGTTAACAAATTTCTCGATCGCCGCCAAAATCTCAAATTGGGACGAGGCTTTAGCCGACGATGACGATGATGAGTCCGAAAGTTTAGGCACTAAAGTTCGGAAAATCGAAGGTTTAGTCGGAGGTTGGATTTTAGTCACAGTTAACCTAGCTTTATTTTTGGCTTGTTTTCTGGCGGTAAAACTAACTTCAATTGCCAGCGTAGATGGAGCGGCAATTATTGGTGTGGTCATCTGGGCAGCGTACTTTTTAACCCTTGTATGGCTCGGTTCTAGCGCCGTCGGTTCTATGATCGGTTCCTTGATAAAAACTGCTTTTTCAGGCGTTCAAGGCGTCATGGGTACTGCTGGTGCAGCGATCGGCGGGAAGATGGCTAGCGACCAAATGGTGAATACTGTAGAGGCATCTGTTGCCGCTGTCCGCCGCGAATTGAGTTCCGCGGTAGACCCCGATAGCATTCGCGAAACACTGCAAGATTATGTGGGTGCTTTGCAGTTACCGAAACTAGATGTTAAAGAAATTCGCGGTCAATTTGAAAAGTTGCTGGGCGATGCAGATATCAAATCTCTTGCGGGAAGCGACGTTCTGAAGAATGTTAACCGCCAGACTTTTGTGGATTTAATTAAGAGTCGCACAGACTTTTCTCAAGAGGAAATAACTCAAGTTGCCGACCAACTCGAAGGCGTTTGGAAGCAAACATTCGGCAAGCAGCAAGAGCAAAAAGACCCGAATTTGGAGTTGGTGGATTTTCTCAAGTTTGCGGCTCCAGATTTGCTGAAGTCGGACGAACTCAACGCCAAGCTGTCTCAAATTCTGGAAAGTAGGGAAAACAAATCGGAATCCAGCAGCGGCATGAAGCGAGCGATGCAGTTGGGTGTGGAAGCTCTTGTGGGCACTGTTTTGTCGCGGACGGATTTGTCTGATTTGGATGTTGAAAAAATCTCTGGTCAGTTGCAGCAACTGACAGCCAAAGGGACGGAACAAGCTAAATCTTTGGCTTCTAAGGTGGGTGACAAAGTGCCTGCGCTGCCTTTCAATACAGGTAAGGCTGATGTGGAAAACTACTTGCTGAATACCCAACCTTGGCATCTCAACCGGGAGACAATCAAGCAGGAATTTAGGGATGTGATTTACGACCCGGAAGCTTCTCCGGGAGCTGTTTTGCGCCAGTTAGAGCAGTTTAATCCCGATTATTTTGTAGGGATTCTGCGCCGCCGCGAGGGGTTTGCTCCTGAACAGGTGACGGAAATTGCCGAACAGCTTGAAGGTGTCCGACAAGAAGTGTTGGAAATTGTGCAAGCTGCTGCTGGTGAAGAACAGTCTCAAGATTTGCGGAGCCGGATTGAGAATTATTTGCGATCGACTGGCAAGGAAGAATTGAATCCTGAAGGTATTGAGCGGGATTTCCAAGCGCTTTTGGAAGATCGGGATGCTGGTTTCGAGGCTTTGCGCGATCGCCTGTCTCAGTTTAACCGCGATACCTTGGTGCAGTTGCTCGGTCAGCGGGAGGATTTCAGTCCAGAGGAAGCCGATCAGTTAATCGGCAGACTGGAGAGTTCGCGCGATCGCGTGATTTCTAAAGCTCAAGAATTGCAAGAGCAAGCGCAATCGAAAGCGCAAGAATTGCGGCAAAAGGTAGAAGACTATCTCCGCAATACTAATAAGGAAGAACTCAATCCTGAAGCGATCGAGCGCGAGTTTCAAACGCTTTTAAGCGACCCGGAAGCCGGATTTAAATCGCTGAGAGAACGCTTATCCCAATTCGACCGCGATACGCTGGTGCAGTTGCTGTCACAGCGGCAAGACCTCAGCGAAGAACAGATAAATCAGGCGATCGACCGCATCGAATCTGTGCGCGACAATATTATCCACGCCCCGCAAATAGTTGCAGATAAAGCTAAGGAGCAGTACGAGGAAGTTACTGCAAAAATTGGCGAGTACCTGCGGAATACTAACCTGGAAGAACTCGATCCTGAAGGCATCAATCGGGATTTGACCAAATTGTTTGAAAGTCCGAAAGAGGGTGCATTGGCACTTCGGGATAGACTTTCTCAGGTCGATCGCGAAACTTTAGTTCAGTTGCTGTCGCAGCGGGAAGATTTGAGCGAAGAACAGATCAATCGGACGATCGATCGCGTGCAAGATTCGATTCGCAGCATTGTGAAATCGCCCCGCCGCTTGGCATCTCGCGCTCAAAAAACAGTCCGGGATTTCCAAGGAAGTTTGGAAAATTACTTGCGGAATACGGACAAGGAAGAACTAAATCCTGAAAGCATCAAACGCGATTTACAATTGCTGTTTAGTGAGCCGGGAGCGGGGATGCAAAGTTTGGGCGATCGCCTGAAGCATTTTGACCGCGATACTCTGGTAGCACTGTTGTCGCAGCGGGAAGACATCTCGCAAGAGGAAGCTAACAGAATTGCCGACCAAATTGAATCTGTCCGCAACCAAATTGTCGAACAAGTTCAAATGGTTCAGGACAAGTTTCAGTCAGCAATTGATGGTATTTTCACGAAAATTCGCGATTACCTCAATTCGCTTGATCGACCAGAGCTCAACTACGAAGGCATCAAGCGGGATTTCCGCAAAGTGTTTGACGACCCGCAGGCCGGATTTGACGCGATTAAGGAGCGTTTAGGTGAGTTCGATCGTGGTACTTTAGTTGCCCTACTGAGTTCTCGTTCCGATATTTCCGAGACAGACGCGCACCGAATTGTTGACCAAATGGAAGGAGCCCGGGACAGCGTTTTATTGCGATCGGAACGCCTGCAAACTGAAGCTAAAAAACGCCTGAAACAGCTCAAAAACAAGGCAAAGCAGCAAGCAGAAGATGCGCGCGAAGCCGCCGCAACTGCTGCTTGGTGGCTGTTCGGTACGGCTCTGACTTCTGTGGTTGTTTCGGCTTTGGCTGGAGCAATAGCGGTCGGTGGTATTTCGGGTTTGTTTAGCTAGACTTTCCACGAATTGGAAATAAAGTTCTCCTGATTCTAGGCTGGCTATTTGCCAGCCTATTTTCTTTGAGTGACACCCGGCTTTTTTAGTCCACCCGACCCTACATCCTGCCACGTCAACTGCGGCGGACTTTTTTTCTATAGTGAATTCTATTCGCCGAGAAAACTAGGAGGAAATACTTTAGATAAATCGAGGGAGAAATCCCCAAAATTAGGCAGGGCAACTGTCTCGTTAGGCAGAAAAATTCTCTTGACGCGATAACCAAATTGGCCTTGGGAATTCTGATAAGGTTCGCTGTAACATTCCAAACAAATTTCTAATAAATTAAATATCCAATAATCAGAGATACCCGCTTCAGCATAAAGGGGCAACTTGACTTGTTTGTCGTAATTCAAAGAAGAATCCGCAATCTCAATCAGTAACAATATATCCGCAGCAGTGGGGTGACAGGATAAATAGTCATCAGGGCGATTTTGCACGATCGCGCGATCGGGTTCTGGTTCGCTGTCATTAGGCAGAATAATCGGTTGTTGCCCCCGCAGGGTCGCCCTTTCTCCCAGCAGCTTAAATAACTCGCGTTCCAAGCGTGTCTCGCAAACAGAGTGAGCCGTACCTTTAGCAGCCATGTTGACAAGTTCTCCCTTGATTAACTCAACTCGATCGTCCTCACTAAAGAACCCCAGTTCTGTCAGGCGGTGATATTCCGCTATGGTGAAGCGTTTTGCAGTTGCGATCGACATAACAGCACCTCAATACAGGTCTGGTGCGATTATAGGCGATCGTCGATCGGCTAAACAATGCTAATCATGAGCACGGGTAACAACAATCTTGTCAAAATTTCCTCATCCTTTGGTTGCAAATTTTCCCAATTTTGGTGAATTTACTCCCCGAACTTATGTGCGGGATCATCTCTGTCTTAAGCAAGATTCTAGCCTCACTCTTTATTAGGTACTTTAACTTAAGTAGCAAACAAAAGTTTTCTAAACAATAAGAAAACTGAGCAATACATATTATTTTGGAGGCTTGAATGACATTTACTACTGCCGGTGCTTACGACCAAGGAAAAGCAGATATCCAGAGCTTGAGTGTAGACGACCAATTAGGTGTGCTGTGGTTTATTTACACCGAAATCGGCAAGTCAATAACGCCAGCGGCTCCCGGTGCTTCGGGTTCGGAAATCGCTCAGGGTTTGTTCGAGCAAGTCAAACCGCTGCCCCACGAAGCACAACTGCAAGTAATGCGCGACATTGCCTCAAAAGCCAATACAGAACTCAGCCGGATGTACGGCTCGATGAGTCCTGAAACCAAGCTGGCTTTTTGGTATTTTCTAGCAGTAGGAATGGACGAAGGAACTATTATTCCTGTGCCTCCCGACTATCAACTTCCCGAAGCAGGAAAAGCTTTATTAGGAAAGGTTCAGGCGATGGACTTTCAGCAACAAATTGATTTCCTTCGCGGTACAGTTTTAGAAATGGGTGCTGAAGCCGCTCCGGGGGCTGGCATTTAAAATAGGACTTACGAAAAAAAACCCGGTTTCTAGGAGAATATTGGGTGCAGCAACGAGGCATCTAAGAAGAAAACGGGTTTTTAGCCGTTTGATGCGTAAGTCCTCAAAAAGATTAGTAAGCAACTCAAACTAATACGCCGTGCCAGAAACCCGGCTTATTCAAGAAACCGGGTTTCTGGCTGTTCTGTTTTTTTAGGTTTACGGCGAATACCCGCACTTTACAGCTAATAACTGAATTCAAGGGATTTGTTGGCCACAACTTCCGGCGCACCGACTGTTAAACGCATATCTTCGCAGCCAAAAGTTAGCAAGGGGTGGCCAAATTTTAAACTGGCAAAAGGACTTTCTTCGGCCACTTCTACTTCGCCTTTAATCAAACCGATGCGAGACAGTAATCCTCCTTTAAACAACAGCAAATTGCTGCGGTCAGCGCTGAAAACATTTCCGCTAAAAGGCAGCGGTAAGGCTAAAGTTTGCTTGCTGTAATTGAGACTGCACAGTGGACGGTTTCCTTGGCTAACTGTGACGCGGTAGCCTAGCGGTGCTGCCTTTACCGAATCGCTGCCTTCCCAACTAAATGTAGCTAATTCTTTAGGAAGTCCCCAAATTTCGCGCCCGCCGGCTACCGAGTTAGGGTTGTCTACGTAAATATGGGAAATCCAAGCGCCCCATTTTCCTGCATAATTGGCGATCGCGCTAACTACAATTAACTCATTGTATTGCATCACCGAACCCAACCCGTAGGACGATATATAAATGCCACCTAGGGTTTTTCCGGGCAATAAAGAGACAATTTCTAACTCAGAGGGAACCAAGGGGCGCACTCGTGCCACATCTACCAATTGTAAAGTCTGAACAGCATAACCTTGCAGATTCCAAGGTGCAGGTGGATATACCATTTTAAGTGATTTTAAGCTTGAGCTTTTATACTTAATTTTAGCTTAAAGCCTAAAAAAGTTGTTTGGGGGCGGGTTTAGTAATATTGTGAGTGGGAATTAGATATTTTCGTAAAACCCGCCCTACAGACACTATCCGCGTTAATCCGCGTTCATCTGCGGTTAAAAACCTCCAAATCTACTTACTCGCATAACCCGTACTTACCAAAAACTCGCGCAACTTCCCAAAGAATTGAGTGCGATCGCGCCCTTGATAAACTCTCTCCAACAACTGCCAACCTTCCGCCTCTTGGCCCATGACATACTTGTTCGCCAGGAAGGCCGCTAAAACCCCTTTCACCTCCCCATTTTCACTCAAACGCTTGTTAGATTCCAGCCAAAGCTCAGCAGAATTCGTGTATACTTCCACCGGATACTGTTTGCTAACATCTTGCATTTGACCTTGGCGGTACTGCCAAATTTGCAGCGGAAAGCGAGAATCAGCGTAATTTGTAAAAGCCTCGGAAAATCTGCCGTCCTGGCTCTTAAACTCGGGGATATCATTTTTGCCAAAATCCACTATTTCGTAACTCACATTGCCCCAAAAATGCTTGATGTGACTGTATTTGTTTGTCCCCGATTCGTAGCGGTAAATAAACGAATAATTGCAGCAGCGGACGCCGCTTTTGATTGACACTAAATCTGCCAGCACTTCCGGTTCCTTGTCCCCGTCCAAATCACGGATTCGCAGCGATAAAAAACGTCCTTCTGATATTTCTTCGCTGGCTCTTGTGTCGGGATTATCTACTAGAGAACGAGTCGGAATCAGCACTGGTTCTTCTAATAAAGTTTTACCGTCGCGGATAATTCTGATGCGGAGATTTTTAGCATTTTCTGCTTCTTTTACAAAAGAAACTTCCGCCCGAACTTTCCCCGCTTCCGAGATTTCTGTTGTTCTCGGCGGGCCGATATTCGGCGGAACTTGGGCGATATATTCCGCAGGAACTAAGGCAGTTTGGCCGGGTTTGGCGATCGCCTGACAGAAAAAAGTCGCTACTTCAGCGCGAGTAGCATTCCGAGTAGGTTCTAGCTGTTTAACAGCCGGATAATTGACCACGAGTCGTTTTTCTGTGGCGGCTGCGATCGCATTTCTTGCCAGTTCGGGAATTTGCGGCGCATCCTCAAAAGTCGCATCCAAAATCTCAGCCGCCGGCCCCGTAGGTGTATATTTCAAGCCGCTGCTTAAAGCTACCAAAGCCTGCCAGCGGGTAATATTCAAAGTGGGGTTAAAGATACTGCCACTGTATCCAGACATAAAACCCGTCTGATAAGCTTCTCGAATTGCTTTAAAACCCCAGTAATTTGTAGGAATATCTGCAAAATCCATCGGAGCGCGGACGGTTTTGGCATCGGGAAAAGCCATGCGAACCATCGCCGCAAACTCAGCGCGGCTGACGGGGCGATTCGGGCGAAAAGTGCCGTCTTCGTAGTAGCCACTGATGATTTTTTTTTCTGCTAACTCCTCAATGCAAGCTTGCGCCCAATGGTCGTTAACATCCTTAAATTTTGCTTCCGCAAATGCCGGCGCTACATTCAGGCCCGGAAACACTAAATTCCCGATGATTATGCCCAAAGCTACAACGAAAGCAATTACAGCTTGACTTTTGTGCGATCGAACCATAGAACAGACTCCTCTACTTGCAAATTGGCGATCGAAACTTTCGGAAACTTGGTTTATATAATATCAGCTACATTAACCAGATTTAATACCATTTATTAAAAATTTATCGACGACCAAGGACACGGCAGTGCCGTGTCCCTAATTTTTAGAGTTCCTATAATAAAGCTTACTTCGACTCTAAAGTCATCTCCATGGCCATTTTTGTTTTGATTGTTGATTCTTGAGAACTGCCAGCATTTTTAGCACTCATTTCGCTATTTGAACTAATAGACACAGTAGAGCGAAAAGGAATTAATCTATCCAAGCGCATTGTGGCTGCTCCCCGACCCTGAGAAGCAAAAGATTTTAGGGTTAAGGTAGCTCCCGGAGGCAGTTGGGGAGAGGTAATATTTTGGGGGTTTGCTTGCTGCTCTATACTTACATTCAGAGACGCAACTCCATTTTGCCAGCTAGCCAATTCATACGTAGCAATGTCATTCACATTAATGCCACTGAAATTAGAGAAAGAAGAAACGCGCCATTTGGCTCCTTTTCCGACGGCTTCGGCAGGCAGAGGCGAGGCAAGTTGCTCTAGAGATTTAGACATTTGTCGAACCATTTGTTTGACGTTGTTGTCAGCTCCTTCGGGCAAAATAATGTCACCTCCTTTATGAAAACCGCGATTGTCCATGATGAAAGAGCCTTTCACTCCCACCATGTTTTTGAGTTCAGAACGCATGGCATTTAGCGCCGCGGGCTGGGCATTTCCAGTATCACCGACGATATCTGCATTAGTGTAAGCAAACTCGTAGTAAATATCGCCGTTGGGATGGATTTTAGTGACTTTGGTCTCGAAAGTCATCACCGATACTGGAATTTTAGCCGCAGCCGAAGACCGACCAGATGCGGATATGTCCATATCCATTTTTACGGTCATCACAGTGGTTTCTTTGACATTAATAGCTGGTTTCAAACGCAGTTGCTGTCGGGGTTCCACTCCCGGATTTAGCAGTTCCACTTGCGGGGTTTTGGAGTTGCGGACAAGCGCGGATACGCCAGGGGCTGGCTGCTGCACGACAAGTGGAGTTTCCGCACTGAGGGAAGCAGGAGAAAGCTCGATCGCCCATCCGGCACTTACCAAACAAAGAGATGCAATAAACTGTCTTTTTTTCATTAACTTAATTTCCTGTTATTTGAATGTTGGTCTGTTCCCACAGGCGATCGACTGTCACGAATTTGTAACCTTTATACAAAAGCAAGGGAATTATTTTGTCCGCCGAAGCTGCAACATCTTCGCCGCCGCAATAGCCGTCGTGCAGTACAATAATAGATCCGTTTTCAGTTTGCTGCACGATTCGACCAATAACTTTCATAACCCCCGGTCGCACCCAATCTTCGGGGACGACGCTCCACATTACGGGGCGATATTCCCACTGTTGCAATAACTCTAATGTTCGTGGCGTAAAAATGCCGTTGGGCGGGCGCACGTCCCGGATTAATTTTGGGTCTAAATCGCAAGCTTTGGCAATTGCTTTTTGGGTATCTTCTAAACTTTGTTTGAGTTCGTGGGTTTTGAGTTTTGGAAACGATATATGCTGATAGCCGTGGAGGCCGATCCAGTGTCCACGATCGTACACTTCTTTAGCCGTTTCTGGATGCCTGTCAACGCAAAAACCTAGCCAGAAAAAACTAGCTTTGATGTCGTATTTATCTAAAATTTTTAACAGTTGAGGTGTGTGCTGACGGTGGGGCCCGTCGTCAAATGTGAGGGCAATTTCTCGGCTGTTGATATCTCCAGTCCACAGACATCTGGGAAAAGCAGATTTGAGAATGGGATGAACGACAGGAAACAGGGGTGCTAATGGCATTGATTAACCTTGATAAATGCGATCGGGTAGAAATGAAGCTGCGTTACAATAGAATAAAGTTAACCCAATCGAGGTAAATATGACAACTGCCGTTGATATTGTAACGCTAATTGTCAGCACGCCAGGAACTGCAGACGGCCGCCCCCGCATCGCCAAAACCCGAATTACCGTAGAAAATATTGCTATTGATTTTAATGCTGGGCTGCCTCCAGAAAAAATCATTGATTAAAAACCGCATTTGACTCGATCGCAAATTTATGATGTACTAGCCTGCTATTAGGCGAACCCAGACAAAATAGACGCAGATATAGCAGCAAAAAAACACTGATCGAAAGCGCTTTAAATCGAAAAATACCATAAATTTAAGCCGTTAATATAGAATAAAATAGCCAAATTTAAAAGGTTAAATTGTATCTAAATAGCTGTCTATAATAGATGAGCCATCGCCATTAAAAACTGCCTTAAGTCTTTTGATAGAGCTTCAAACTATATCCGATCGCATCGACCTCTATCTCACGGTCGATGCGATTGCCCTACACTGTCTTCCTATACTAAAAACCAGCATAACTAATCGAAAAACGATCAAGGAGGAACAATGACCGAGGAATATTTAGCCGAACGCACAGTTTCAGCCGTATTTAAGGAAGAAGAACAATTAGACGGCGTAATTCGGCGGTTGCTCGATCGCGGAGTTTCCCGCGACCACATCTCAGTAATGGGAAAAAACTTTCAATCTAAAACTAAAATTGCCGGCTTTATTACTAAAAAAGATGTGATATTAGGCGGTCTCCGAAGCGGGGCGATTTTTGGTTCCTTATTCGGTTCTTTTTTGGGTTTGCTAACTGGCGTCGGCGTGCTGTTTATTCCCTTTGTCGGTGCAGTAGTATCGGCGGGCCCGCTGGGTGCGGTACTGTTGGGTGCAGCTAGCGGCGCGATCGCAGGTTCGGCCGGTGCGGGTCTAGTTTCCGCTTTGGTCGCTTTGGGAATGCCCGAAGAGAAAGCAACTATCTATCAAACCCGCGTTGAAGCAGGCGAATTTCTCGTGATGGCAGAAGTTCCTGCAGATAAATCGGGCGAATTTCAACTCTTGCTAGAAAGTGCAGGTGGCGAAGAAGTTTCAGTTAGCGAAATGACGCTGCCGCGCGCCGTCAAAGGTCGCTGCAATAGTCCGGCAGATTTATCTCCAGAAGTGCGATCGCACCTGTCGGAAGCTGCTCAAAAAACCTTTATGGAATCCTACAACGCCGCATTTGACGAAACCAACGACTCGATACAAGCGGAACACACTGCTTGGGCCGCCATTCATCAGCAGTACGAAGAAGATGAAAGCGGCGTTTGGACTAAGCCTTTAGCGAAAGTCTAGTCTTCCAATCGCAGTAAACTAATAAAAAATACAATCAAGCCTCTAGAACTGTGGTTCTGGAGGCTTTGACGATTTTAGATTTTAGATTTTCTAATTGTGCAAAACTTAATTATATTAAATATACTTTAGATTTTCTAATTGATTGTCAACCACTTAATTTTTAATAATTAATTTGGGAATTGCCGAAAGTCGCCTTACTTTTTGAAAGTGGTATTGCATTAGGTTGCGTTGTCAAGTACAATCTATAGGCTTACAATATAAAATTGAGTTAAGCAAATGCAAAAATACGTTTGTACAGTTTGCAATTATGTCTACGATCCCGAAGTAGGCGACCCCGACGGAGGCATAGATCCCGGTACTGCCTTTGAAGATATCCCCGACAATTGGGTTTGTCCCACTTGCGGGGCGAAAAAATCCGATTTTGAACCAGAATAAGCGAGAAATAATTTGTCCGATCGAATGCTCAAAATTACAGTCATAGGTGGCGGTGCTGCTGGTTTTTTTAGTGCAATTACCTGTGCCCAAACCTACCCCCAGGCCCGCGTCACTTTACTAGAAGCTGGCCGGCAACTCCTGGCCAAAGTTCGCATCTCGGGCGGCGGGCGCTGCAACGTTACTCACGCTTGTTTTGATCCCGGTATTTTAGTGCAGAATTACCCCAGAGGTGGAAAAGCTCTGCGCGGTGCTTTTACTCGATTTCAACCGCGCGATACTGTAGAATGGTTTGCAGGTCACGGTGTGAAGTTGAAAACAGAAGAAGACGGGCGAATGTTTCCGACCACAGACGATTCGGGGACTATTGTTAACTGTTTGATCCGCGCTGCTGAGGATGCAGGCGTAAAAATTCGCACGGGCGATGCAGTAGTTTCTGTAAAGAAATTAACAGGAAATACGGCAGAGGGCGAACACGGAGACACCGCCCCTAGTTTTGAAATTGAGTTGAAATCCGGGGAGAAATTGAAGTGCGATCGCATTCTTCTCGCTACAGGCAGCAATCCATCGGGTTATAAGTGGGCAAAAGAGTTAGGTAATACTGTAGAACTGCCCGTTCCTTCTCTATTTACTTTTAATATTTCAGACAGCCGAATTAAAGATTTAGCCGGAATTTCTGTTCCTAATGCTAAGGTGAAATTGCCGGGAGCTAAATTAGAACAAAGCGGGCCTTTGCTAATTACTCACTGGGGTTTAAGCGGGCCTGCTGTACTCAAACTGTCGGCTTGGGGTGCGAGATTTTTGCACGATCGCCATTATAAAACATCTGTGCTGGTTAATTGGCTTCCCCAGTACAATGCGGAAGTTTTGCGGCAGCAACTGCTAGCGGTTAAGTCGCAGTTGTCGCACCGATTGATTGTCTCTAGCTGTCCGTTTCCGGTGCCGCGCCGCCTCTGGGAACGTTTGACAAGTTCGATCGGCATTGATGAGCAAAAACGCTGGGCCGACTTATCTAACAAAACCCTCGATCGCCTCCTGCAAGAACTCGTTCAAGGCGAATATCAGATTGCCGGAAAAGGCGCATTTAAGGAAGAGTTCGTCACCTGCGGGGGTGTCAACCTCAAAGAAGTCGATTTCAAGACAATGGAGAGCCGCCACTGTCCCGGACTTTTCTTTGCTGGCGAAATCTTAGATATCGACGGCGTGACGGGCGGTTTCAACTTCCAAAGTGCTTGGACTACGGCGTGGTTGGCCGGGAACGCGATCGGCCACTGAACTCGATGTAGACTTGCCAGTATTAAATTTTGTGTTATTTTTAAATTAAGGCGCACCAAATGTGCGTCCAATTCGGCTTGCAGACAAAATTTGCAGTTTTGCGAAGTTAACATCGGGTGAGATACATGAAAAACTTGAATCTAAAAACCCTAAAGTTCGATCGCAACCTTGACAGCCATCTTGACTCACCTTTCATCGAAAAAAATGGCTTGGTGGAACTCAACCCCAAATTTATCACTCCCGAATTTTTAACAGCCTGGACGTTTGAAACACACCTGTACGACGAACAAGTTGCGATCGACCACTTTGTCATCACATTTCCCAGCCGAACCGAACTCGAAAACTACGCCGCATCTTTCCGCCCCTTCGGTGCCAAAATTGTCGAAGGCCCAGACTTGTTCCCAATTAACTTTTGTTCGCAAAATATCAAGATTCCCTCCGATTTGTGGCTGTATTTAATGACCTTATTAATGCCAGCGGGTGGCTTAGTAGTATTAGATGCGCCCCACGCAGCCGGCGACCAAGCAGACCGCTTCCAGCAAGAAAGAGGATTAACAGCAGTTCACCACGTCGCGATCCGAGTTGAAAACTTGCAGAATGCTGCTAAAATATGGCAAAATAAAAACTTTAAACCGCTATCAGAGCCTCCTCTAGACTCCGGCTCATTAACCCAGTGGTTTCTGCAAAACCCCGCCGGACAAATCATCGAATTAATCAAACGCCACCCCGGAAATAACGCAACTTTCGACTGCCAAAATATCGCAGGTTTGCGCCTTAGTGAAATCGCAGTTGAGTAGGGCAGGCAAGATGCCTGCCCCACAATTAGCAATTACCCATTATTACAAAATAAAATATATGGTTGCATTAAAAATCCCCAAAGTCACTTTTCAACCGCCCACATTCAACTCACTTGAAGAAGAACGCCGTCACCGCAAACAACGTTTAGCCGCCGCATTCCGATTATTTGCCCGCTTCGGATTCAGCGAAGGAGTGGCCGGACATATCACCGTCCGCGACCCCGAACACCTCGACCATTTCTGGGTCAATTCTTTTGGAATGCACTTTGGTTTAATTCGAGTCAGTGACCTAATTTTAGTCAACCACAAAGGCGAAGTTGTTGAAGGAAATAAACCCGTAAACGAAGCAGCATTTGCCATTCATTCCCAAGTGCACAGCGCCCGCCCCGACGTAATTGCAGCAGCCCACGCTCATTCTCCCTACGGCAAAAGTTGGTCGAGTTTGGGCCGCCTGCTTGACCCGCTGACGCAAGATGCTTGTTCTTTTTATGAAGACCAAGCTTTATTTGACGATTACACCGGAGTTGTTTTGGAAATCGAAGAAGCTAAACGCATCGCCAAAACTTTAGGTGAGAAAAAAGCCGTTATCTTACAAAATCACGGACTGTTAACAGTAGGTCAAACAGTAGATGAAGCAGCTTGGTGGTTTATTGCAATGGAACGTTCTTGTCAAGCGCAGTTAATGGCCGAAGCAGCGGGAAAACCAATTCTCATCAAGCCAGAATGTGCGCGTTTAACACAGCAGCAAGTAGGGTCTCACCGCATGGGATGGTTTAGCTTTCAACCGCTTTATGACATGATTGTGCGCCGAGAACCTGACTTATTAGATTAGGAACTAGGCGGTTGAAACCGCTACTACACAAACACAGTCCGCCTGCGGCGAATCAAGAATGAAGGGGGTATTAAAGCCGGATTTAGTATCAGAAGTGCAAAATTTATAAATTTATGCTGACACGGATTCCAGCCAAGCTATCAAATCCTCTTGACTGGTAAAATCTAACAAAATCTCTCCTAAATCCTCTAATTGTTCGAGAGATAACTGCCGAATGCGAGTTTTAGTTTCTGGTGAGATTTCGCCAGTGCGCCGCGCGACTTGACGCAAGATTAATGCTGTTTGCCCCTCAATAAGGCCTTCTTGGCGACCTTCTTGCATCCCCTTAATAATAGCACCGCGCTGGTCTTCCAAAAACATTTCCCGCTTTTCCAGTTCCTCTAATTCCTTAAGGGTTAAATTAGTTCTGCTGGCAATGGAAAAAGCTGTTTGAATTTCGGGCATTGATGCAAATTTTTCTGGAATTTCCTCGAAGAGGGGAGCATTTTTGATAAAATAAATCCAGCTTTGAATTAGGTTTTCGACTTGTTCCAGTTCTTTGTTAAACTTAGGAAGTTCGACAAACACTAATTCGATTTCTCTGTTATAATACTCGAAGTTTTCTTCTAGTTCTTTAAAGACAAAATGGGTGAGACACTTTTCGGTATTTTCAAATAGAATAAAATCGGTAATTGTTAAAGCAATCAGAGGATTTAATTTAGAGTATCCTTCCCTGGGTCTGAGTTGAGTTGCGTAGGTTTTGGCGGCATTGTACACTACCCGTTTAGTAAAAGCTTCTACATTTATTACCTGCATTTCGATAATCACAGTTTTGTTGCCTGTAATTTTGGCTTTAACATCCAGGTAAGTGTCTTTTAATCCAGTAACGCTCGGCGCGGCGTAAGGATCAATAATTTCTAAGTCTTCAATGGTTGGCTGTGCGTCATAGAGCATAGCATTGAGGAAGCTAATCAAAATGTCTTTGCTCTGGGGCGAACCAAAAATTTTTTTGAAACCAAAATCTGTTTTAGCACTGATGAAAGGCATAATTAGTAATGGGTAATTAGTAATGGGGGCGTTTAAATCACAAAAGTCCTTCCATTTCTAAGTCTTCAATTATCTGCAATCCGCGCGGGTCGCCCACTCGCAATAGCGAAGATTTAGCATCTTCCCGCACGCCCATATCTTCATCTTCTTCTAAAGCTTCAATCAAACCATCGATCGCCCCACCGTAGACTATATTATTCGGCAATTCGCGGGCCAGTTGCCCGATCGCCCAAGCGCAGTTGCTCCGCACAGCAGATACAGAATCTCCCCGCAGCGTTTGAATCAACGGCGGAATCGCAGCAATCACCACATAGTAACCAACTTTTGCCATTTGACCCAGAGAACTCGCTGCCCACAAACGCACCGCCGAAATATCTGTTTTCAGAGCATCAATTAAAGATGGCAAAGCGCGGTGGTCGCTGCAATTTCCCAGGGCCCAAACTACCCCTTTGCGAACGTAACCGTTCCAGTCGGAGTTAAGCTGAAGAATCAGCGGTTCCACAGCATCGGGACTCGGATTTCGCCCCAACGCATAAGCCGCGCTTACCCGCACCAAGGGGCAACCGTCTCTCAACAAATTAATTAAATGCGAAATTGCTCGATCGTCCTGCAGTTCACAAAAAGCCCGCGCCGCAATCATCCGGTGCTGAGGTTCCGGGGATTCCAGCAAAGGCAGCATTTCCTCGGGATCTGGCAGCGGGGGTTGGGATTCGTCAAATTGATCCAAAGGGCTTTCCAGTTCCGTGTCAGTATCAAGGGCGTTGGAGTAGTCGTTATTGTTCATAAAAAAACTTTACCGTACTGAGGATGCTCCTGAGCAACTCAGACAACGGTCAACAGCAACTAGGATAATACCAATAAAAGTATTCCGAACGAGGAGTGAATTCCTCATGTGGTTCATAGTGAGGACTTCACTCCTCCATAAAGTTCGTAGTCAAGACTTAAGTCCCCATAAAGTCACGAAGTTTTCAGCTTCTTTCTGTACCAAAACTCTTCGTCCTTACTACAAACATTACCTTTTATGTTTTAAAGAGACTTGAGCATCGAGACGGAATGACTTTGATAGCCTAATTTTTGATAGAGATTCACCGCCGGCTGATTGCTCAGAAATACTTGCAAACCAATTTGCCGATCGCCCCTTTCGCGCGCCCAATTTTCAGCATGAATAACTAAAGCTGCACCCATCCCCAGACGGCGATGTTCCGGTGCTACGTACAGCAAAAAAATGTGAGCATACCGTTCTCCGGTGGTTTGGTCTATCGCATTTCCCAACCATAAACATCCCACAACCGATGTCAGATTTTGGATTTGAGATTGGGGATTGAGATACTGCGAGGGAAGCACCGGCAAAATTTCTGCCTCTTCCTGGCTGTTTTTCTGGCACTCTACCCACCAAACCGGCGTCTGGTTAGAAAAATACTGCTCGACCGTTTGAGCCAAATGTCCCAATTCCCGATCGGGGTAAAGCTCTTGGTATGTCCGGTGCATAAACTTTACCAGTTTTGCTCGATCGAGTCCCGATCCTGAGCGCAGCCAGTAACCCGGTATTAGTTGAGCAGACATCAGCTCAGCGGACACGGAGAGCGGCATAATTTAGCCCCAAGAAAATTGGATTCACTACTGCCGCTTGCTTTTGGGGGATCGCTTCCTCAATCGGTGCCGGGGCAGCCATGTCAGCCGGCAAAAAGATGCGAGCGCTGACTGCTACCAGAGCCAGGAAAAATACTAATATCGCTATTAATGGAGCAATGTATTGACGAATGATTGCCATAACCGCAAAAACTTGATTGTTGAGTTGATATTATCAAGTGTACCATAAAAGCTTGTCAGCTATAATGGTTGATTGGACACTTAGCTCAAGCTTGAGCGATCGCAAATACCAACAAACACAAAATATAATATTATGAGTGCCTCGCCTGCTGTTTATGAAGCTCTGGCTAAGTCAATTGTTTTTTTGAATCAAAAACCGAACGCACAAAATGAAGTTTCGCGTTTCCTAGATACTAATGGCTACTATATCGATCGCATATTCGACGACCCAGAAACAAACTTTTATGCGATCGGGTTCGGTTCACTCGATCCCCAAAAACCGCCAGCCCTCGTATTTAAAGGTACAGATTTCATCGACGGCGACGCTATATTTTCCGACTCCCGAGACATTGGTTTACCTGAATTTGAAAAGAACAAAGATAATATCAAAAATTGGCTGACAGAAATAGGTCAAAATACTGCTAAAAATCCCAGCAAATTATTGCCCGATGTCATCGGGCACAGTTGGGGCGGAGCCGTCGCTCAACTTGTAGCAACCGAATACACATCTCTGACCGGAGATATCTTTACTTTCAACTCTCCGGGAGTCTCAGCGAGTACATTCAACACTTTTCGGAAAAATCTCAGCAGGGCAGGCAACAAAAATGTCACTCACTACATTGTCAGCGGAGATTTCGTCAGCTTGTTTGGGGAAGCATTTATTCCGGGTAAAGTATTTATCCAAAGTTTTACAGATCCGAGTATTAATCCCTTAACTGTTTTGGCAAAACATCGAACTGAAAATTTGTTAACTACTCCGCCCGTGGGTTTTTTGCAGAGACAAATTTCCGTAGAACAATTAAACAGTCCCGAATTTATTTATAACAACGATTCAGATTTTAACGAGTTTATCGCTGCGATGAATTTGGCCTTGCCCAATGTGTCAGTAGCCATCAGAACCAGAGGCGGTGCAGAGAGTGTGAGAACAGCACCCGAATTTTCTTTCGTGCAGTTAATCAGACAAATGCAATATGGTTTAGCTCCCTTACAACCCAATTATTTATCAGGGGACGATCGCAACAATACTGCTACCGGCGGCCCGGGAGAGGATACAGTTATCGGCAACCGCGGTAACGATACTCTCAGAGGCAATCGAGGTAATGACAGCATCATCGGTGGTGAGGGCGACGACTTCTTGTACGGCGGCAGAGATAACGATTATTTGGACGGTGGCGACGGAAATGATTTGATTTCCGGCGAGTTTGGCAACGATTTTTTAATGGGTGGCGCGGGGCGCGATCGCTTTGTATTGGAATCAGGTGGCGGCGCCGATGTGATTGTAGATTTTCAAGATAGTCAAGATTTAATTACACTGTCGCGGGGTCTAACTTTTCCTCAAATTAGAGTAACCCAAGGTGCTGACGGAGCTTTAATTACTATCCCGATTACTGGTGAAATTCTTGCTAGTCTCAGAGGCGTAATGGCAAGCGATATTACGCGGGTAGATTTTGTATAGCTTTAGGGCGAGAAAAATTTGTAGTTGTGGGGGCGCGAAACCGGGGTGGGTTTGGTAGCAACATTGTTTTTATTCACAAAAAATTTCTGCTAAATCAGCCCCTACAAAGGAACGAAATATGAGCAATTAATATGGTTAATAACCGGAGTTTACAGTAAAATTAATTAAGTAGCTTAAACACTAATTCCCAATCTAACGACAGGAAATAAAAAAATATGCCCTCCTCCCCCGCCGCTTACGAAACTATAGCTAAGCAAATTGTTTACATAGATAACAACCCCCAGTCTCAAACCTTAGTTCAAACAGGTTTGACGGCTGCTGGCTACCAAATCGATCGCACCTTTGACGATCCCGGAACTGGATTTCACGCGATCGGCTTAATTTCCACCACCCCAGACAAACCCCCTGTTTTGGTATTTCGTGGCACTGACTCGCCCACAGACGATCTTGCCAACGCAGACAAGCGCGGCGTCGGTTTCAACCAATTTGAAGCCAACAAACAAGCATTAGGAAATTGGCTGACACAAATCGGTCAAGACACAGCAAAAAACCCTCGTCGCTTGCCCCCAGACCTTCTCGGACACAGCTTGGGCGGTGCTTTAACGCAGTTAGCCGCAACAGAATTCACATCTGCGATCGGAGATGTTGTCACCTTCAATTCTCCCGGAGTTAGTCAGAGTACAGTCAATACATTTAAGCAGAAAGTCGGCGCCGGAAAAAATGTAACTCACTACATAGTTAGCGGCGATTTTGTTAGTTTGGGAGGAGAAGCTTTCCTACCGGGAAAAGTAGTTCTTCAAACATTTACTAACCCGATTATCAACCCGCTACTTGTCCTGGACAAGCACGGCCAAAGCGGTTTGTTAACATCTCCACCGCCCGGCTTGACTCAGGCAGAAATCTCTGTAGACCAGTTGAACCGCTCTGGTTTCACTTTTACAGATTCAGATTATTTAGAACTGTTAGCTGGCTTAGACTTTGCATTGCCAGAATTTGGAGATGCGCTGCAATCGCGCAGCACAGTAGAGCAATTGAGAACCACTCCCGGAAAAGGCTTTTTTGGAAATTTTAGGGCAATTCAAACTGCTCTCGATCTATCCCAAATTAATAGTTTAGTCGGCGACGATGCCAACAATACAGCATCAGGTTTGGCAGGGGACGATATTATCACTGGCAATGGGGGAAACGACACTCTCAACGGCAACAAAGGCAACGATATTATCAGCGCTGGCATCGGCAACGACCTGGTATTAGGTGGCAAAGGGGATGACTATTTGAACGGTGGAGAAGGAGACGATACGCTCATTGGCGGAGGGGGTGCGGATCTCTTAATTGGTGGCGCTGGACGCGACGTATTGGTGTTAGGATCTGGTGCCGGTACAGATACACTTGTAGACTTTCAAAAGGGTCAAGATTTAATCGGTTTGAGCGGAGGTTTGACCTTCAACCAAGTGAGAGTTACTGAAGGAGATTTTTCAACGACGATTGAACTAGCCCGTAATGGCGAAGTTCTTGCCAGTATTCCTGGCATTCTAAGTAGTCGGCTAACAGCCACTGATTTTATTGCGATTTAGTTGGGCGTTGGCAATAGAGATATTTCGTAGGGACATAACAATGTTGTGTCCTTATTTTATTTTAGGAAAACAAACACGCACAATTTATACTCTTCCATGATTAAAAACATCAATATTCCTCCAAGGGCGGGTTCACCGAAATCTCGAAAAAAAAGTGCAGACATGGGTAAACCCGCCCCGCCCGGACCTGATAATTATAGCGACCGGACTTGATATTAATCGAAATCGTCCAGTCCAGGTCTGGGCATGGATGCTAATTTTTTCTCATCTTCTAGTGGCAAAAAGAAAATGGTCATCATACCGGGAATCACAGCCAGCGCGCTCATCAAAAAATAATTTTGATAGCCGAGATTGGCCTGCAAGTAGCCACTAAAAACGCCAGGAATCAGCACTCCGGCGGCCATGAAGGCGGTTGTAATCGCGTAGTGGGATGCTTCGTATTCAGGGCGGACAGTCCGCATCAAGAACACTGTATAGGCAGCTACGCCAAGTCCGTAAGTAAATTGCTCGATCGAGTTTACAGCATAAGCCCATTCAATCCCCGGTTGATTGATTGCCAACAGCCAATACAGCACGTTAGTTGAATTTTGCAGAATTGCCGTCGGCCACATCCATTTTTTCAACCCTTGTTTTGCAATCAAATAGCCGCCCAGCAACCCTCCAATTAACAGAAACATTACCCCGATGGTACCGGATAACAGACCCATGTCCGATGTAGAAACTGCTAATCCTCCTTTCTCCACTTTATCCATTAAAAATGGCGGAGCCATTTTAAACGTCAAGGCATCGCCTAACCTAAAAATTAAGACATAAGTAACAATCCAACCAATTTTATCTTGCTGAAAATAAGTTTTAAAGGCTTCGATAAAGCTTGTTGTTTGTTGGGGGGCGCCGGATTCCAGAGCGTAATTTCTAGGATAGGGAAGATACCACCGCTGAAAGAGATATATCAGCACAAATATAATCGCACAAATACCAAAGGCTGTCGCCCATCCGTAGTTAAGCGCAGACACGCTAAAATCCGAACCGAAAAGTGACAGCGGAATGTTTTGATATGTTTTGGTGTCGCCTGTATTTCCGGTGACTAAATGCTGTTCTGCCAGTTTGCCGGCTAAGAACACCAATAAACCGCTACCCGCAATGACAGCACCTCTATAAGCCGTGTTGCGAACCCCGACAAACAAGGCTTGCTGGTCTTTATTGAGAGTGTTTAAATAAAATCCGTCAATGGCGATGTCGTGAGTAGCTGACACAAAGGCGATCGCCGTAAAGATCACAAGCGATATAATAATCGGTGCGGGCGTTAATACGCCAAAAGCTAGGAAAGCAAACAGAAAAGCACAAATGATTTCGGTTGCTAAAATCCATTTGCGTTTGGTGGAATACAAATCAACAACTGGCCCCCACAAACCTTTTAATACCCAGGGAAAAGACAAAAGACTTGTCAATCCGATGAGCTCGTTGCTGGTTCCCATACCTTTCAAAAAAATCACCGACATTAAATTAACGACGGTGTAAGGGAGACCTTGAGCGAAGTATAATACTGATACCCACAATCCAGCGTTATGCTTTTTTTCCATTGCAGAGATATTTTACCTACTTACTTATTTGATTTACTGAGTGCGATCGACAATTCCGGTCAATTCAATCCATGGCATCACAGTATATGCCATTCCGATGCCAGCGGCTGCCATATAAATAGTGCATTTTAGCATCATTCAGAGTCAAAACTATTTTTGTTTTTTGAATAAGCCTGCAAAAGATTTTCTCCGTTAAAATGAACGAGGTAAGCGCGAACATTCTTGTCCCAGTCAGAAGTCTCATAAGTTCGCAGCAGTTCTAAAGCACTTTCTTCTATCTGATATGCAGTTTTTGGACTATTCACCGGACGTTCGGGACTGTCAGGATTAACAACAATTAAACCTGCATCGAGAAACTGATGCACCGTTTGGCGGCGCACAGTTTCCCGCGTATTTGGCGCATAATTTTTACCGTATTGCTGAGCCATAAATTCCATAATTGGTGTGATTCCCCGAAGTGGAGATTTTGCCAATTCCCAAGCATCCTTTGGCTTGAGGTCAAGCAAAGCCAGAAGGGTTAAGGCGGAACGTTCGTTAAGCTGACCTTTTGGAAAACCCAGCGCTGCAAGTATTTCTAGAGATTCATCAATACGGTTCTTGATTGTCATTGGGCTATTTTCTAACGGATTCGGATCGTTAAGCAGTTGTCTCTCCACAAGTTGATCGAGCTCCCGCTGTGTAGGAAATATTTCTCCTATGTGAGCGCCAAGTAAAAGTAATTGCTCTAGATTAGGATACTTCAAATTGCGTAAATCCGTAGCATTAACTTGAGTGTGTCCGTTGAACAGTCGGAAAAACGCATCTACCAAACTCGAATTTAGATAAACGGCCAATCCCCGCGCCAGGGTGAGGTCTAATCCGCGTCCCTGTTGGTGAAAGTAATTCAAATGGTTCTCAAAACCCACGCTAGAGCTATTAATTTTATTGGCATCCCACACAACTGCAACAATTCGCTTTTTCTCTTCCTTTGACGAGAAGCGCTTGCTCAAAACATAATGTTCGTTAGGTACGAGAAGTGCAGCAGTTTTTTCGGTGACCGCTAAAGCTTGATGCTTTCTCGTTGCTGTGGGATATTCAACACCGCCAGCCGAGAAGTGTGCGGGATAAATCAGCGGAACTGTACCGTTTTCAGGTTTTAGTCGCAAGTCAGAGCGAACACGAAAATCTACAACTTTTCCCGTAGAAACTGTTAAGCCTAATTCCTCTAGGGTGCAAGTAAATTGAGCCATTTGCTCGACTACTTTCTGGCTGACAGAATCCGGTAAAATCCGAATAAATTGCTCGGAGTCTTTAGGATTAATTAGGGCGGTATAGGGTAGTTGGTGAGACAAAACCAGGTCGTCGCCCACGCTGCTGCTTGAGGTAATTAGTACAGTATCTGGCTGTTCTATTTGTTTGGTGGCGCGCACAATAATAGTTTCTTGCAGCACCGCATCATCGCGAAATGGCAACTGTCGGGATTCAAAGATGTGTACTTGGCGTAAAGCCATCATTTGAAGGAATACTTTGCGGAAATCTCGAAAGTATAAACCGTTGCAAAAGCTGCGGGGAGTAATCGATACTAATTCACCGTTTGGTTTTAGCAGGTGAGCGGCAGCAACTGTGAAGCCAGCGTAGAGATTGCTGGTTTCTAGTCCTATAGAACGCAGCAAGGTTCGGGCTTGGGATTTAGCGTCTATTTTGGCATAGGGAGGATTGATAATTGCATGGGTAAATTCCCGTTTTACTGGCTGTGTAAATAGATTGGGCTGCAACATCTCGGCGCTGTCTTGAATAAAATCAATTTCGCGAACCTCACAGGTAAAAAATATCCCACAACGCTGACATTCTATACTGCACAATTCTAAGGTTTGCTTGAGGTATTCAATCAAAATAATGTCAATTTCATAAGCTGTAATGTGCAGGCTACGCGGTTTGTTTGGGCGCTGACAAAGCTCGCCAACAACGGCTGCTAACAGGGAACCAATTCCTGCACCGGCATCTAAAAGCGATATATCGGGACAGTTAAATTCAAACATTCCCGCCATCAAACTTGCGACGGAGGAAGGTGTTAAAAATTGTCCCTTTTCTCCTCTCTGGCTTTGCTGCAACTTTCGGGTTGCTTCTTGGCGCCAGCCATCTACTCGATCGAGTAAATTGCTTGCAGTTGAGTAGCTGTTACCCGGAAGGGCTAGCGTTTGAAAGTGCGGTACTATCATTTGTTCAAAAAGTGCGTTAGCGAAACCCTCGAAGAGGATCGCCTGTTCAGTGTATTTTCGCCCAAAATTGCACCGATGTGCGAAAATGTCAAGCGCACTATAAAATATATAACTTATCCAAAAGTATGTTGACTGTTCATATAGCTAGAGCGGGAGGTAGCTAACGATGACACAAACTGAAACCAAGCGTTATGATTTTACTTAAGTATCTAACTGTAAATGATGACAACTATCAACTGGGGTCAAGTTTTAGATAGCATTCCAGAGAATGCCATTGAAGCGATCGTCAACTCTCAATTTGTGTCGGTTCTAATAGAAGCACTTGGATTCACTAAAAATGACCAGTTTCCACAGTTTCCAACAGGTCAGGGTGCTCAGAAAGTAGATTTCGCAGCGCGTAAAAATACTGAGAGTGAGAAGTTTTTGTTCTCTCCTGTCGCTCCCTACTTACTTGTTGAAGGCAAGGGACGGGCAATAGCGACAGGATCTAAAATTAACTTAGCGGAAGGTACTCCCAAATATAACGAGTCTAGGGAACAGATTAAAAGATATCTGCTATCTCCTAACTGCCAAACGGCTCAATGGGGCATTATTACTAATGGCATTCATATCCAGTTATTTCGGAGGCATGGGAAAGTTGTAATTCCAGCAACTGCTTGCACTCTGATTAACAAAAGTAATATTAGTGCCATTGTCCAACATATCAAATCTTTGATTGACAACCCGCCCCAGGCATTGACGGTTTGTATCTATAACAATAAAGGAGGAGTGGGCAAAACGACAACAACGCTCAATTTAGCAGCAATTTTGCGAAAACAGAAAAAGAAGGTTCTAGTAGTTGATTTTGATTCACAAAGAGATTTAACTAGAACTCTTGGGCTAGACGTAGGAACTATTACTTTATCTGACTGTTTGACTGATACAAAAGCAGATGTTAACAAAACAGTGGTTCATTTTACTCACAGTGACAAGCCCGGAAAACTTCTACATTTTTTTGACGTGATTCCATCAAGTGAGGACATGGAAGACTTTACCGATCAGCGTCTAGCTGAATCAAAAATTCAAAAAGGTCCAAAAAGATTGCGAGATATCCTTAAACCTTTTGTTTTTAAATATGATTACATATTGATTGATTGCCCTACCCAATGGTTATTTTTCAGCCAAAGCAGTGTTTATGCCTCTGATGTTGTTCTCATCCCTACCAAGCATAATGGATTAGCCTCACTACACAATGCAGCTAGGGTGATTACGCAGTTTATTCCTGAAATTAAACAAGAAAGAGCAGATGGTGGGCCAATTGCCCTACCCATCTTTTTCAATGGAGAGAAGCTCACAGATCCTGGCCTTCAGACAGCAAATCAGGAAATTGGAAAAATAATTAATCAAGCTAAAAAAGATGGTTTTGATCTGCTACCATATTATTGGCCTAAATCTACAAGTGGAAAAGATATTAAAACTATCTTCAGTATTCCCAGTTATGCTAGTGTGGCTAATGCTGCCTTCTCTCACATTCCCGCTGTCTTTCTCAACAAGATCGCTTTAGAACACTATTCTGGTCTAATTAAGGAGTATTTCTTAGGATGAGTAAGTATGATGACATCGGTAAGCTGATGCACCTGCCATTAGCTGATATTGAACCAGGGGAACCATGCTCTGAATCTGAGTTTATCATCACCGCCGCAGCCGAGGCAGTTCTGCAAGGTGGTGGACACAATTGGATTCCTGTGATTGTTAAAGAAACAGGTGATTATCAATATCAAGTAGTCAGCAATTCCTTTATTTATGCAGTCGCTCAACAAGCTGAACTAGAGCGAGTCTGGTGCATAATCATTGAACCCGAATCTAAAAACATTGAGCAAGCTAAAATTTTGGCAAGGGAAGTAATACCCAAAGTTAACCTTAGCACAGCATCAAGAGATACTATTCTTGCTGCACTTAGATATTTGGTTGCAGAACCAGGAAGTGCATTGAAGGGATTGGATGTCATTGTAGCGACTAATCGCATTTCAGCAGCCGATCGAGAAACCTGGTCAAACTTTAACCCTGTTACCAGCTTAAAATGTTCCATTACTAAGGGTAAAAAGTTAGATGCTTTAGCAAAAGTATTCTATCTCTCGCCGCCTGCTCCACTCGCGCCACCGCCGCCACCGCCTGAAGCAGTTAGCGTGAAACGTGCATCAAGAGATGAAATTTTCGATCGTCTCAATTACTTATACACTAATAAAATAGGAGGCTTTGATAAGATTGATGCCGAAAAAACAGCCGATGCTATCTTCACCGCGAATAAAGGCAAGTGGAAAACCCTCAGTCCAATTTCCAAACTTGAATGCGGCATTGATACAGCCAAAATGAAAATCATTAAAACCGTATTTAGCCTGTAAAACTATGTTAAGTGGTGTAGCGGATTCAATTTACTGGCTCAACCGCTATATTGAAAGATCGGAAAATATCGCCCATTTTGCCGAGGTCACTTTTAATCTCATTCTCGACTCTCCCAGCGGTATTACTCAACTATTTACCGATCTGCCCAATTAATGTACCCTTGTGCGAAAATGTCAAGCGGACGCTCAAACCAAAAGTCCGTAAAGGACTGTTAAACGCTCTCTCACACATTTCTCATGCGAAAGACCAAAACATTCTTTTTGTCAAGCTTGTTCCTGATTGGCTTAACAATTAGTTTTCTGCTGACTCCTGGTTGGTTCTCAAACTGGTTCCCCTCCCGGGCAATCGCAACTATGCCCCCGCAAACCCAAACCGCCGAATTTCGCGCCTTCTGGGTGGACGCCTTCAACCCCGGCTTCAAAACCCCTCAAGAAGTCACAAAATTGATCGCAGACGCGCAGCGGGCAAATGCCAACGCCATCGTCGCCCAAGTCCGCCGCCGTGGCGATGCCTTTTACACGAGTGCGATCGAACCCCGCACCCTCGATCCCAACGTTCCGGCGGGTTTCGATCCACTGCAAGATGTGATTGACAAAGCCCACGCCGCAGGCATTGAAGTATACGCTTGGATGGTGACGCTGCCAGTGGTTTCGGGCAGCAAACTTCCCGCCGGTCACGTTTGGCAACAACACGGGCCTTCGGCCCCGGGCCGCGACAATTGGGCAATGCTGACTTACGGGGGGGAATCACCCGGTTTCCTCGATCCCGGCCATCCAGACGCCGTAGATTATACTGTTTCCGTCTATTTGGACTTGCTCAAGCGCTACGATGTGGACGGTGTACAGTTGGATTATGTGCGCTACGGTGGGCCGACTTGGGGCTACAATCCGACTGCGATCGCCCGTTTCAATCAGCAAACAGGTCGATCGGGCAAACCCGCACCCACCGATCCCGTGTGGATGCAGTGGCGGCGCGATCAGGTGACAAATTTAGTGCGGAAGCTTTATGTAGAAAGCCTTGCAATCAAACCGCGTGTTAAAATTACCGCCGCCACGATCGCCTGGGGCGACGGCCCGAAAAACGATGCAGGATGGTATCAAACCCAGCCTTACAAAGAAGTATTGCAAGATTGGCGCGCTTGGCTGGAAGAAGGGATCTTAGACATGGCGATGCCGATGACTTACCAGCGCGAGTACAAACCATCGCAAAAACTCGCTTATGACCACTGGATCGAGTTCGCCAAAGACCACCAGTACAACCGCCAAATTGCGATCGGCCCCGGCAATTACCTCAACTACATCGAAGACACTCTAGGCCAGATCCGTCGCGCCGAACAGCCGTCTGCGAAAGGAAATCACGTCGCAGGTACGGTCCTCTATTCCTACGCTAGCAGCAACGTGTACACGAATGTGGAACTGCGATCGGGCGGTAGCGGTGATTTGCCCCGTCAGCCTTGGAAATACGTTCCTCAAAGCAACGATTTGTTTTACACCGCGCTTTCGCAGCCGAGTCAATACGTTGATGCTGCGACGGGCAAAACTTATGAAACTCAGCCTGTGTGGGCGACAGCAGCAGCGGTTCCCGATATGCCTTGGAAGTCGCGGCCGACTACAGGTGCGATCGCCGGAAATTTGCAGCGGTGCGATCGAACTTGCGACGGTGCAAGCTTGACATTGCAGTCGATCGATGCTGCTGGCAAGGTGCGTCAACTGCGCGCGGATGGTAAAGGATGGTTTGGGGCGATCGAGCTTTCTCCGGGAACTTATCAGTTGAAAGTTGACGGAAGTCAAATTCAACAAACTGTTAATGTTCTCGCAGGTGAAGTCACAAAAGTGAATTTCGGAGCCTCTTAATATCTTTTTAGGGTGCGCCGAGGTGCGTTATTGCGATCGACTTACAGCGTATCCCGGGTTTATAGAACCCATTTAGGATCTTTTTGTGGTCTCACAATCCTTTGAGGTATCTAGGTTGTATCTGGTTTGATGCCTGTTAGCTTAAAGTCCTGACTCTGGTATTAAATCCTCTGGTAAAATGCTCCCCTCAAAACCATATAGTTCGCTCAAGAAGACACCAAATGGGTTCTATAAAGTTTCTAAGATTTCTGACTTAGGGAATCTTACTTTTGCGAGTGAAGCATACTTATCTGCTTCAGAGCGATAGCCAGCCGCACAAGCTACGACGGTAGTAAAGCCTTTTGCAGAAAGACCCAACAGGCGATCGTAATTGACAGGTTCAATTCCTTCCATTGGACAGGTGTCAACACCAAGCAATGCAGCACTGGTCATAAAGTTGCCCAGTGCAATATAAGTTTGGCGGGTTGACCAGTCATTGATATTAAAACTGCGGCCACCATCAACCAAGTCACTGACGATTAGACTCCGATATCCTGCCATTGCCTCTACAGTCCCGCCCCGCAGCTCGACAGTGCGAGCTATAAAGCGATCGACATCCTCGGCAGTGAGATTCTTTTTAATCGCGAACACCACATAATGAGAGCAATCAGTAACCTGTGACTGATTCCAGGAGAGGGGCTTGAGCTGTTCTTTAAGTTCCGAGCTGGTAATAATCAGAAATTTCCAAGGTTGAAGCCCATAAGAAGATGGTGTTAACACTAACGCATCTTCTAAAGCTGTCCAGATTTCTGGAGCTATTGTTTTGGCTGGATCGAACTGTTTGGTGGCATATCGCCATTTGAGATTTTCGAGTAAGTCTGTCGTAGTAATGTGATTCATTTCTTTTACTTAAGAGATTGCAATTAATCATGGTTGAAACGGATAATTACAGGCTGGTTGCAAATAATCCTGCTTCAAATGAAATGATAACGGAAGCCGTCTGCAAGAAGTAGCGAGCAGGTCGATTTGATCCCCCGACAGACTAATTTTTAGCTAATTCCTAATCGCTTTCCAGAATGCTTGCCAGCAAAGCTTGCTGAGCGTGCATCCGATTTTCTGCCTGAGCCCAAACGCGCGATTGACTGCCCTCAATCACGTCATCCGTAATCTCTTCATCCCGGTGTGCGGGCAAACAGTGCAATACAATTGCATTCTTATCTGCTAACTTCAGCAATTGTTTATTTACCTGATAGGGTTCAAACAAAGGAATCCTGATTTTTGCTTCCTCTTCCTGTCCCATACTCGCCCAAACATCAGTATAAATTACTTGAGCATTCTTCACTGCAGCTTCTGCGTCCGCCGTCACAGTAACTTCTGTTTTTCCATTAGCAATATTCTTAGCTTTTTCCACTATCTCAGCATTCGGCTGGAAATCTTGAGGGCAAGCAATTCTTACATTCATTCCCGTCATTGCACAGCCCAACATCAGCGAATTTGCCATGTTGTTACCGTCGCCTAAATAAGTCAGCGTCAATCCTTCTAGCTTGCCAAAACACTCTTTAACTGTCATTAAATCCGCCAGCACTTGACATGGATGTTCGTCATCTGTCAGTGCATTAATTACAGGAATTTTCGCATAGTTGGCAAAAGTTACTAAATCCTTTTGCTCGAAAGTCCGAATCGCCAAAATGTCTAAATATCTGTCTAAAACCCGGGCTGTATCTACCAAAGGTTCACCGCGGCTGACTTGTGTAACGTTGGGATTGAGGTCAATCACTTGCCCTCCCAATTTATACATTGCCACCGTAAAACTTACCCGCGTTCGCGTTGAAGCTTTGGAAAATAACAAACCGAGAACTTTATTGCGTTTCAGCTTGACCATTCCCGATTTTAAACTAGCTGCTAGATCCAGCAAATAATTTAATTCGTCAATGCTTAAATCTGCCAGACTTAATAAATCTCGCCCTTTTAAGGAATCCATGCTTTCCCCCACACACAAATTTTTAACTGTGTCTTAAATCTTAGCCCGCAGAGGTGAATTTTGTTTCTGTAATCCCTAGTTGACATCTGCGGGTAAGGTTTATGCGGGCAATTGCTCGATCGCGCGATCGATCGAATCGCAACCTTGTTCAACCGTTTCTACCACAGCCAACACGCCCCGCAATTCCCCAGCGCCGGGGAAACCCTTAGCATACCAGGTTAAGTGCTTGCGCGCTTGGCAAACACCGCTTTCACCTTTATATTCCCACAAAGCCCGCAAATGTTCCTTAGCACATTCGAGACGTTCAATTGGTGTCGGAGCTATCTTTTCCACACCAGTTTTCAAGAAATAATCAACTTCTCCAACCAAAAAAGGATAGCCCAAAGTTCCCCGCGAACACATCACTCCATCGGCGCCGGTTTCTTCCAGACATCGCATCGCTGCTTCCACTGAAAAAATATCCCCGTTAGCAATAACTGGAATCGATAAAACTTCTTTCACACGGCGAATCCACTCCCATTTTGCTGGACCGGTGTAACCTTGCGATCGAGTGCGGCCGTGTACGGTAATCATTTTTGCTCCCGCATCTTCCATCCGCTTCGCAAATTCCAAAATATTAATTTCTTTGTCCGTCCAACCAATCCTAGTTTTAACCGTGACAGGAACATCTACCGCTTCCACAACAGCCCGCACAATTGCCTCGGCCGTTTCCGGATCTCGCAGCAGGGAAGAACCGCCGCCGTTTTTAGTAATTTTGTTAACCGGACAGCCCATATTAATATCAACTGTATCCGCTCCTTCTGCCACTGCTTTCTGCGCCGCTTCTGCCAAGAAATCCGGCCGGCAGTCAAACAATTGAATGCTAATCGGTCGTTCGTTCGGGTCAACTTCCATAATTCTCGGCAGTTGCTTCACGTAGTGCAAACCCGTAGCGTTCACCATTTCCGTGTACATCATCGAATCCGGCGCGTAGCGGCGCACTAGGCGGCGAAATACCAAATCGGTAACGCCGGATAAGGGCGATTGCAGGACGCGGCTTTTAACTTCAAAATCGCCGATTTTGAGCGGAGTTGCTAACCTTTCTTTTAATTCTGGAGATAGAGCAAGCATAGTCGATCGCACTTTAATTCTAATATCTGTATATTATTATACTACACTTCAGATAGTTGACCGTTGTTAAATATACTTTTAGCCGATTATTGAGTGACAGCTAAAAGTATATTTAACCTGAGCGCAATGCCTATTTTACCGAGTCCGATCGCCCGAATTTGAATATTGTGAAACCAGGACTCAAACGCCAACACCGACTACACTTAAATCTCTGTGCCTCTTCGATCTCTCTATGGGCTGTGACCATTAATGAGGTATCTACCTACTAAGAGTGTTGCGCCAGTCCTATTTTTCTTGTTTAATTATGCCGAATGCTCTGGCTGCCTTCGGCTCCGGCTGCCTTCAGACGACTAATGCTTAAATTTATTGGGATTCTGCAAAAGCCGTACATCAGATCGTTTTAAACTACAATTGGTGGATTCCTGACGACGCCAATCGAACATTAAAAAAATTGTAGAGAATTCCTATGGACGCCGCAGCACTCTGGCAACGCTATCAAGACTGGCTTTACTATCACGAGGGATTGGGACTTTACCTCGATATCAGCCGCATGGGATTCGACGACGCTTTCGCAGCAGCACTGAAGCCCAAATTTGACAAAGCTTTCAAAGACATGGCAGCTTTGGAAGCAGGTGCGATCGCCAATCCCGACGAAAACCGCATGGTGGGCCACTACTGGTTGCGAAACCCCGATTTAGCTCCCACTCCAGAATTAAAACAAGAAATAGTCGAAGGCATAGCACAAGTCGAAACATTTGTCAAAAAAGTTCAAAACCGCGATATTAAACCGCCCTTTGCTCCGCAATTTACCGACATAATTTCGATCGGCATCGGTGGTTCCGCGTTGGGTCCCCAATTTGTCTCCGAAGCTTTATCCCCAGACATTCCGCCCCTAGCAATTCATTTTATCGACAACACAGATCCCGCTGGGATCGATCGCATCCTTAACAAAATCAAAGACAAACTCGCCAGCACCCTAGTAATTACTATCTCCAAATCCGGCGGCACCCCCGAACCCCGCAACGGGATGATCGAAGTTCAAAAAGCCTTCGCCGCCCAAAAACTCGACTTCGCCAAACAGGCAGTTGCGATCACTGGAACAGACAGCAAACTAGACAACTTAGCCAAATCCGAAGGCTGGATTAGCAGCTTCCCGATGGCCGACTGGGTGGGAGGGCGCACTTCGGAACTCTCAGCAGTAGGGCTTTTGCCAGCAGCTTTGCAAGGCATCGACATTCTGGCGATGCTCGACGGCGCTAAAGTGATGGACGAAGCTACCAGAATTCCCGACGTTAAAAACAATCCCGCCGCCCTGTTAGCCATGAGTTGGTATTTTGCCTGCAACGGACGGGGCGAAAAAGATATGGTAGTTTTGCCGTATAAAGATTCACTACTATTGTTCAGTCGCTACTTGCAGCAATTAGTCATGGAATCGATCGGCAAACAGGAAGATTTAGACGGCAACACAGTTCATCAAGGAATCGCAGTTTACGGCAACAAAGGTAGCACCGACCAACACGCCTACGTCCAGCAACTGCGAGACGGCGTGCCGAATTTCTTCCTAACATTTATCGAAGTTTTGCAAGACAGGCAAGGCATTTCCCCAGAAGTAGAAACAGGCGTCACTTCGGGAGATTATTTGTCGGGTTTGTTGCAGGGAACTCGACAAGCTTTGTACGAAAATCACCGAGATTCCATTACTGTCACAATTCCCCAAGTCAACCCTCGGACAGTAGGAGCATTAATCGCCCTCTACGAAAGAGCCGTAGGTTTTTACGGTTCCTTGGTGAATGTCAATGCCTATCACCAACCAGGGGTTGAAGCAGGCAAAAAAGCAGCCGCTGCTGTATTGGACTTGCAGCAACGGGTACTGCAAGTGCTCAAAGACGCCCAAAAACCTCTTTCTGTAGCAGAAATAGCCAAAAAAGCAGGAAAACCCGAGCAAATCGAGACAATTTACAAAACTCTGCGGCATTTGGCAGCCAACGGGCGCGGCGTAGCTTTGGAGGGAAAATTAGGGCAACCCGCTACTTTAACTGCCAGTTATCAAGAAAATTAAACAGTAGAATTAAAAATTAAAAGTGACTCATTTCACTTTTAATTTTTAATGTTTAATTTTAACTTTCCCCCCATGCCCTTAACGATTCTGGTTGCTGACGACGATTTCGCGACTCGCTTGTCAATTACCGATTATCTGGAAATTACCGGATACTCTGTAATCGCTGCTGAGAACGGCAAAGAAGCTTTAGGCTTGGTAGATGAATTTCAGCCCCACTTGATTGTTACCGACATTACAATGCCGGAGATGGATGGCTACGAATTCGTGCGGCGAGTTCGGACTCGTCCCGCTTTCCGCTTGCTGCCAGTGATTTTTTTGACGGAACGCACGAGCACGCAGGAACGGATTCGCGGCTATCAGATGGGGTGCGACAATTATCTGGCTAAGCCTTTTGAACTCCAGGAATTGGGGGCGGTTATTCGCTCTTTGCTCGATCGCTACGCTCTAATCGCTCAGGCCCCCTCTCGTTCCCCGGAACCCGAGCCAACGCCAACAGAGGCACGCAGCAGAGCCAATGGCAAGCCTGAAGCGGATTTTTTTACTCAAAAGTCAGAAACGGACGATCGCCCCTCTCCCAGCCAAAATGCTCCGAGTTTGACTCAGCGAGAGCGAGAAGTGCTAGATTTGCTGACAGAAGGTCTTTCTAATATTCAAATAGGCGATCGGCTCCACCTCAGCCCCCGAACCGTCGAAAAGCACGTCAGCAGCTTGTTCAGAAAAACACAAAGTAACAACCGTGCAGAACTCGTTCGCTTTGCGATGGAACACCATTTAGTCGGTAATTGGTAATTGTTAATTGGTAATTGTTAATTTTTCCTGATTTATAACGTACTCCAACAAACCCTGGGAAGCGTCCAGCAGCAAATCAATTACTCGATCGAATCCCTCGGGACCGCCGTAGTAAGGGTCGGGCACTTCTTTAAGGTCGTATTTCTGGCAAAAATCGCACATCAACCGCACTTTATTTTTATATTTTCCCGCATTATCGAGGGCAATAATATTCCGATAATTCTCCCTATCCATCGCCAGAATCAAATCAAAATTCTCAAAATCTTTCCTTTGAAATTGGCGGGCTTCGCCTAATAATTCAATGTCTCGCTTCCTCGCCGCCAATGCCATCCGCCTGTCAGGGGGACTGCCAATGTGATAGCTAGCAGTTCCGGCAGAATCGCAGGTGATGCGATCGCTCAAACCAGCTTGTTCAATTAAGTGATTCATAATATTTTCTGCTGAGGGCGATCGGCAGATGTTTCCGAGGCAGACAAACAATAACTTATAAGACATTTAATTGATAATTAGTAATTAGTAATTTTTCATGGAAAAGAAGAAAGAAAATTTTTCCTTTCCCCTTTTTCCCAAAGTTTCGTGCTTGAGAGAAATCAATCAGTCATTACCTAGAGAGCCATTTTTAAACACAGATAGCTAATAACTAATGACTGATGACTAATGACTAACCGAAACCGGGGAGATTCAGTCCGCCGGTAAGTTCTTCCATTTTCTCCCGCATCGTCATCGTAGACTTAGCGTAAGCATCCTGCATCGCCACCGTGACGAGTTCAGAAACCACATCGGCACCTTCACCGAGAGCATCCGGCGAGATTTCCACGCGGCGGGGTTCTTGGTTGCCGCTGAGAAAAACCTTGACCAAGCCGCCGCCGGCAGTTCCCTCAATTTCCATTACATCCAACTCTTCTTGGAGCTTTTTAGCTCCTTCTTGAACCTGCTGAGCTTTTTTGAAAGCTTCAGTCAGTTCTTTCATTTTTCCCAGGCCGAAGCCAAATCCTTGTCCTGATTTTGTCATAACTACTTTGTGATGGTGTGTGGGCTGGCAGTCTGCCGTTTCCGTATTACTTCAATGATGCCTTAGAAGGGAAACTCTCCCAGTATTCTAACTTCTGGCTCCAACAACAGCGACCACCGCTGCTCGACTTGCTGTTGAACGTGGCGGATCACTTGAAAAATATCATTGGCCGTTGCCGACCCGCAGTTAAGAATAAAATTAGCATGGCGCTGAGCCACTTGTGCGCCTCCGATCTGATATCCCTTCAGTCCCGCTTGTTCGATGAACCAACCTGCCGTCTTGGGGCCGGGGTTACGGAAGACTGAGCCACAGCTCGGTAAGTGGTAAGGTTGAGTTGTCCGCCGCTGGCTGAAATGGTCATTAGTTTCTGCCATTACTTGCGATCGATCGAATCCGGGCTTTAGCTGAAAAGTCGCTTCAGTCACCAGCCGATCGCCCCCTTGCAGCACCGAAGTCCGGTAGCGGTACTCCAACTCTTGGGGAGTCAGAATTTCCACCTTGCCATCAGGGGATAGAACGCGAGCGTTGACCAGGATATCAGCAGTACAGCCTCTGTGAGCGCCTGCATTCATCACCACAGCCCCGCCCACGCTGCCCGGTATGCCGACTGCCCATTCTAGACCTTTCCAGCCCCGTTTAGCCGCCAACCAAGCGAGGCGGGGAATTGACTCCCCCGCCCCGGCTGTAACTTGACCTGTTTCAGGATTAAAATTCACCTGTTTCAGGTAGCGAGTGCCGACGACCAAACCGGACAAACCCCGATCGCTCACCAACAAATTAGAACCCGCACCCAGCAGAGTCACCGGCACCCCTTCATCGTGTGCCCAGGCAAAACTCGCTTGCAAAGCCTCCATACTGCGGGGAGCAACGTACCACTCGGCCGGGCCACCGACTCGGAAGGAAGTCAGGCCCGCCAGCGAAACTTGGGAGTTAATCTTACAATCAGTTCCCCGCAAAGAAATAGGAGAATACACTCGCCGATTGTCCTTAACAGAGGAGTCATTCGAGATAGTCACCATCTTGAAAATCCTTAAAAATACCTTCGCTCGAAGACGTGGTTTAAAATCCATTTAGCTAACTTATGTCGCCCCTTTGAGCGAGCCGCCCGACAGAAGTTTCGGCACAAAGTGCAACGCCATAATGTCGATCAACTCTACTCAGTTCGCGAGCTAATCGGGGCGATCGGCTTGTTGATAAAAAGCCATAACCTCTGGAATAATCTGATTCAGATTACCAGCCCCCAAAAACAGAGCCAAATCCCCCGGTTGCAGATTTTTGGTTAAAAACTTAGTGACTGACTCCAGGGAAGGCGCAAACTCAACCTCTCGCCCTTCTTTAGCAATCAAATCAGCAACCTGCTGCCCGCTAATCTCTCCTAAATTTGGTTCCCCAGCACTATAAATATCGCAAGCCACAACCAAATCAGCATCCCCAAAAGATTGAGCAAATTCTGGCAAAAATGTCAGAGTCCGGCTGTAACGGTGGGGTTGAAAAATTGCAACCACTCTTCGGGATTTGGGATTTTTTTCGCTACCTTCGATACGCAAGCGAGCCGCCGCCAAGGTGACACGAATTTCGCTAGGATGGTGGGCGTAGTCGTCCACAAACAGGATGTCATTGTGAAAACCCCGCACCTCAAAACGGCGGCGAGCTCCTTCAAAGCCAGCAATCGCTTTGGCAATCGCCGAAAACTCTAACCCCAACAATCGACCCACTGCTACCGCAGCTAGTGCATTGCTGAGATTGTGTGTGCCCAGCAACTTCAACTCCATTTCCCCCAGGAAAGCTCCTCGCTCCCAAATGCCAGCCTTGGTGCTTTCGGCTCCGTACTCCACGCCCGAAGCCGTGTAGTCAGCACCGCTGTCTGGCTGCAAGCTATAACTGACATGAGGCTGAAGGCATTCTTTGACGATTTGGTCGTCAATACAGCCCACCAACGTTTGACAGTTTTGGGCAAACACCTTAAATGTGTCTATTACCTGGTCAAGGGTATCGTAATGGTCTGGATGATCCAGTTCCACATTCGTCACTATGCCAATTTTGGCAACCAGCTTGACGAGAGAACCATCGGATTCATCAGCCTCGGCAACTAAGTAGGGGCCTTCTCCCAAACGGGCATTGCCTTCCCAAGCATTGACCTCGCCTCCTACTACGATCGTCGGGTCTAGACCCGCCGCCATCAGCATGAAGCCGATTAAGCTGCTAGTAGTAGTTTTGCCGTGAGTCCCCGCTACGGCTATGCTTTGGTAATCTTGAATTAACGCTGCCAACACATCCGATCGATGAAAAATCGGACAGCCCAAATCTAAAGCAGCTCGATATTCGGCATTGGCTGGGTGAATAGCCGTCGAACATACTACTTGAGGCAATCCCAGAATTGCTTGGGCGGTTGAACCGTTGCCGTTCAATTGGAGAGCTTCGGCTGTCGCGACAGAAGTCCCTACCGTACCCGCGACTATCGAGGATACTGCCCTTTCCTGTTGCCCGCAGTCGGGACTGCTACCGTTAAGGGCCGTTTGAAATAATTCAAAATTGCTGGCGTCTTGACTCCAAAAAATATGAGCTCCCATTCCTTGCAAGCGCTCGGTTATGTGACTCGATTTAATGTCGGAACCGTACACAGGCAACTTGCGTTTAGCTAAAATATAGGCAAGGGCTGACATCCCAATCCCACCAATGCCGATGAAATGAAATGGTCTACCGTTGAAATCAACAGAACTCGGCATCTTCGCTCCTCACACACCACACCACGCCAATAACACGCGATATCATATCAAGAATTGTTTTTTCAGGATACAGTTCGCTAGAGATTTTGTACAAAATTCTCTGCGCGTCCCTAGATTTGCGGGACTTGTAGAGATGTTTGTCTTGTATCCTATATGACTTAGTACCGAGTATTTTTCCGGAACAGTCACAGCTCGAAAATAGCAGGTAACAGAAAACGGGGTCTGGGGTCTGGCCCAACAGACTAATTTTGGGTGCTTGCATACTCCTGCATTCTTTCTATTTCTATCCGCCTGCTGTGCTCGGATACGGCAGCAAAAGCCCCACAACCTTTTTTCTAAGATTGAGGGTAAAACCCATAAGGATTTACAAACACTACCACGTATGACCAATTTTCGCTCCTTTTATAGTCATAAATCTACCTTTACAGTCATTTTCTCGCCCAAGTCAGAGATTGACACGATCGCAGCTATAGTATATATTTTTAGTATATTGTATATATAAGTTATGTAGTTAGTCGGAATAGTCGAATAGCCATTGAGCAAACCAAATCATGGGCTTGATTGAGAAGCTGATGAACCCTCTTGGCAGCCCTGAAAGTTTTTACCACTGCGCTAAAAAGTATATTTACTGTCACAACTTTTTGACCCGCCAACCAACGAATGCTCAGGCGGTCGATCGCACACTCAAAACAAGTTGGGATTAATATTGGCAAGGTTAATCATCCAGTCCCGCACCCACTCCGACCCTCAGAACCGGGTTTTTTAAACCTTATTGAAGGTTTGAAGGAATTAAGGGGGTTGAAAAAACCGGTTTCTGCGTCCAGGACGCTCGTCGAAACTAGGGTCGTCGAGGGGTTTGTCCCCGATGTAAACCTAGGGTTTTCTAATAAACGAGCTTATGGTTAAAAGCGTAGAAACATAAAATTGGCGCGATGTCTGTATTAATCCTGATTTGGGGGAAATATGGGAAAAATAGCGATTTTGGGGGGGACTTTTGATCCGGTTCACTGGGGTCACGTGTTGGTAGCCGAGACGGCTGCAAGTCAATTTGCTCTCGATCGAGTCATTTGGGTACCGGATCGCTCTCCTCCTCACAAGTGGCGCCCGGATTTGGCAAGTTTTGAGCAGCGGCGGGAAATGCTGGCTCTGGCGATCGGCGATCGCCCAGACTTCGTAATTTCGCCGCCGGAGGCAAATCCCTCGGACAGTTCTTTTGCGATCGACACCCTGCTGTATTTGCAAAAATTGTATCCAGGCGATCATCGCTGGTACTGGATTATTGGTAGTGACGCACTCCTTAGTCTTCCCAAATGGCACCGGTGCGCCGAAATTGCCGGGTTGTGCGACTGGTTGGTGGCCCCACGTCCGAATCACGGAGATCGAGAGACAGCAGAAAGCGTGGAGATGGGGGAACTGTCCGAGTGGGGAGATTGTCCGAGTGGAAAACCCCTCGATTCCGGGGAAGACAGGATGCAGGTTCAGACAAATGCTGTGGGCCGGCGAGTTGCCGAACAAATGGCTCTTTTGGACGTGGAAATTCGCTGGGAGGTCCTTTCCATGACTGCGATCGAGATTTCGTCCAGCCACATCCGCCGCTGCTGCGCCGAAAAGATCGACCTCCGCTACTTAGTCCCGGAAGTTGTCGGGACTTATATTGCAGCCCATCAGCTTTACCACTAACCAGCGGCAGAAAGCCTAATGCCTTCTGCCTTGCAATTTCAGCCTTCTAGAAAAGTTCAAGCTTTTTTGATCGACACAAAAAGTTAGAAAGGATCGACCTTTGCGATATGATCTTGTCTCATAAGTCAATTCTTAAATTTTTCCAAAATTTAAGCCTGAGCTAAGGGCTGCCATCGTTAGGAGGTACTAAAGTGATTCGAGTCGCGATCAATGGTTTTGGACGTATTGGGCGCAGTTTTGCGCGCTGCTGGCTGGGCAGAGAAAACAGCCAGCTAGAGTTGGTAGCTATTAATGACACTTCCGATCCCAGAAGTAATGCTCACTTGCTGAGATACGATTCCATGATGGGAACGTTGAAGAATGTGGACATCAGTGCGGATGAAAATTCCATTACTCTCAACGGCAAGACAGTTAAATGCGTGAGCGATCGCAACCCGCTAAACTTGCCTTGGAAAGATTGGGGTATTGATCTGATTATTGAATCGACCGGTGTCTTCGTTGACCAAGCTGGTGCATCGAAGCATATCACTGCCGGTGCTAAAAAAGTGCTAATTACCGCTCCCGGCAAGGGTTCTGAAGTGGGCACTTATGTGATGGGAGTCAACCACCACAACTACAAGCACAGTGACTACACAGTCATCAGCAATGCTAGCTGTACTACTAACTGTCTAGCTCCTGTACTGAAAGTGCTGCACGAAAATTTTGGCATCGTCAAAGGCATGATGACCACTACCCACAGCTATACTGGCGACCAGCGCTTGCTGGATGCCAGCCACCGCGACTTGCGGCGGGCCCGGGCGGCAGCAATGAATATTGTGCCGACTTCTACCGGAGCAGCCCAAGCTGTGGCTTTGGTGATTCCAGAATTGAAGGGCAAGTTGAACGGTATCGCCATGCGCGTGCCGACTCCTAATGTGTCGGTAGTTGATTTTGTGGCTCAGGTAGAGAAAAAGACTTTTACCGAGCAAGTAAATCAAGTGTTCCAAGAAGCTGCCTCTGGCTCCATGAAAGGGATTTTGGAGTACAACGATTTGCCTTTAGTTTCATGCGACTATCGCGGAAGTGATGCTTCTTCGATTCTGGATTCCAGCTTAACGCTGGTGATGGATGGCGACATGGTAAAGGTTTTGGCTTGGTACGACAATGAGTGGGGCTACAGTCAGCGGGTTGTTGACTTGGCGGAATTAGTCGCCGAAAGGTGGGAAGCCTAGTACCCGAAGGCAGAAGGCCTTAGTCATTCGGCAGAAGGTAAAAAATCCTGATATTTTTTACTTTTGAGTCGATTTCTAGCTGACTTGTTATTTCTGTTTTCGAGCGCTAGAGGCTTTTGGCAGTCGATAGTTGGCGAGTACAAAATGAAATATAGTAGGGACATGGCAGTGGCGTGTCCCTACTATATGCTTATGCTGCTACTCTCAGCTATTGATCAAGCTTTTTGCAATCATACTTCGATCGGGCTTTCGGGTCTGCTTGATGATAAATTTGTTGTTTGTTTGTAGTAAGCGCTTAAAATTGCTTTGGTTAAGTTCTCGGAAAACCCCAAATATTAAAAAAATAAAAATTCCGACTATAAAAGTTAAAAACCTGAAAAAATAGCAACAGCTACGGTACATTGTTGAAAACAAAATGTGATATGAAAAAAGCGTTAATTAGCGGTATATCAGGTCAGGACGGAGCTTATTTAGCTAAACTGTTGCTCGATCAAGGTTATGAAGTTTGCGGCACCTCCAGGGACGCCCAAATTTCTAGTTTCGGAAACCTGGCCCGTTTGGGCATCCGAGACCGAGTAAAACTAGAATCCATGTCTCTCAACGATTTTCGCAGCGTTTTGCAGGTACTAGCGAAAATTCAGCCCGACGAAGTGTACAATCTAGCAGGTCAAAGTTCCGTCGGTCTGTCTTTTGAACAACCCGTAGAAACCCTCGAAAGCATTGCCACAGGCACATTGAATCTCTTAGAAGCAATTCGGTTTACAGGCGGAAAAATCAAACTTTACAACGCCAGTTCCAGCGAATGTTTTGGGGATACCGGAGGCAGTGCAGCGGATGAAAACACGCCTTTTCGCCCCAGAAGTCCTTACGCGGTGGCGAAAGCAACGGCATTTTGGGAAGTAGCGAATTATCGAGAAGCGTACAATTTGTTTGCGTGTTCTGGTATTTTGTTCAATCACGAGTCGTCGCTGCGGCCGGAGAGGTTTGTTACCCAAAAAATTGTATCTGTTGTGTGCCGAATTGCTGCGGGTAGTGCGGAAAAACTGCATTTAGGTAATGTTTCAGTGCAGCGGGACTGGGGTTGGGCGCCGGAATATGTGGAGGCGATGTATTTGATGTTGCAGCAGGAAGAACCGGACGATTATGTAATTGCCACGGGTGTAAGCTATCCTTTGGAGGAGTTTGTGCAGACAGCGTTTATTTCTGCTGGTTTGGATTGGCAGGAACATTTAGTAACCGATGCGAGTCTTTACAGACCGACGGAGATTGCAGTTGGGAGGGGAAATCCGGGTAAGGCAAAAGAAAAATTGGGCTGGGAGGCCAAATATAAAATGCCCGATGTGGTGCGGATGATGGTAGAGGCGAGGATGGGTAAGGTGTGAGGATTTTTTCATAAAAAATAGATCTTTGTTTGCAATAAATACCTGTTGTGAATTATCAGCGGTTGTGTACCCTTTTCAAGATGTGAAACAATGCAAATAGTTCTATTAGCCGGCGGTTTGGGAACACGTCTCCGAGAAGAAACAGAATTTCGTCCCAAGCCCTTAGTTGATGTGGGCGGGCGTCCGATTCTCTAGCATATTATGAAAACCTATGCCCCTTAAGGATTTCAAGATTTTTTTGTGTATTTGGATTATCAGGGCAACATGATTAAGGAGTCTTTCCTCAATTATGAAGCGATGAATAATGAGTCTACTATTTGCTTGGGCCGTCAAAATCCGATCACCTATCACGAAGAACACCAGAAGCAAGATTTTAAGGTGACAGTGGCGGAAACAGGGCCAAGACACCATGACAGGGGGGGTGAAACGTGTGGAGAAATAAATTACTGATCATCCTGAGTGGAACAGGAAGCATCGTACTGGGACGGCTGAGCTTGCCAATCGACATTCTGATTTTGTTATCCAGCAACCAGCATGGTATTTTAATGAAAGTGAGTTAAGTGAAAACCTTACTGACTGGCCTGGATCGTGGTTGCGGCGACTGTGAACAGAAAAGCCGGGAAAACTGTAAAATTAGATTTGCGGGAACAAATGATGATCGCTTTCAATCCTTATAAGCTGCTTGAGCTGGAGCTTTATTGTCTTCAATAAAGCTCCAGCTCAAGCAGCTTACACAAAGATATTTCTGACAACAAGCTAGAGCTGTAACCATCTTTCAGATGTACGTATTTCCCAATTTTAGATAAGGAGTAATTACAATGGGTTTAATCAGAGGAGGAGTGCCAACAGAGCTAGCAATAGCCTTGAAAGAAGCATACCATTTGCAAGGTTTTATTGAAACTGGCACCAACTGCGGTGCAACTGCATTGTGGGCTGCACAGTATTTTCCAAAAGTTATAACAATCGAAGCAGCTAAAGAAATATATGAGGCAGTAGTACATAACTACGGTCACTTAAAAAATATCGACTTCGTATTGGGAAACTCAAAAGAGCAGCTTGCAAGAATTTTACCCACGCTCAAGGAACCTTGTATTTTTTGGCTAGACGCTCACTGGAGCGGGGGAATAACATATGGAGAATCTGAGGAGTGTCCGCTGCTGGAAGAGTTGCAAATCATCAACGATTCTGAATTCGATCACTTTATCCTAATAGATGATGCACGCCTTTTTTTATGTCCGCCCCCGAGTCCTCACCGTATAGAGCAGTGGCCGACTATTGATGCTGTTACCAGTTTGTTGAATTCTGGAAGAAGTCGATATACCGTTATAGTTGAGGATGTGATAGTTTCTGTTCCCGAAGGAGCCAAATTCCTCGTGGCTCAGTATAGTCAGGAAGTTAGCACAAAGGCATGGGAAGATGAAGTGCGATCGCTCCAAAAGCCAGCACCTGCATTGCCTGAAAAACCGCCAAAGCCTAGACCCACAGTCAAGACAAGCTTGCACAGCGGCGAATTGCTATGTATCGAAAGATTCATCGCATCTGGTCAAGTAGTTTTTGATGTAGGTGCGAATGTTGGCAGTTGGAGTGAGGAAGTATTTAATCAATTTCCTAATGCAGAAATCCACCTGTTTGAGCCAGTTCCTAAAATTTACAAAAGTCTTTTACAAAATTTAGCCGAAGGAATTTGTAATAGTCAAATTATTCCCAATAACTATGCGGTAGGGAAACAAGAAGAATCAAAGAAGTTTGCTTATTATCATGACTCTCCAGAATGGAGTACATTTTACCGCAGATTGCAGGCTGAAAAGGAATATGATATTAAGCAGCCTCAAATTATCAATGTTTTGACAACTACTATAGATAATTACTGTCAAAGGCAAGAAATTAACCACATTAATTTTTTAAAGATAGATGTGGAAGGTGGCGAATTAAATGTACTAGAGGGAGCTAATAATTTATTGCGCCAGGGTAAAATTGATTACATTCAATTTGAATACGGGGGTACTTATATAGACTCGAAAACAACACTCAAACAAGTTTTTGAATATTTTCAAAACTTGCGATATGCAATATTTAAGATTCAACCAGATGGATTAGAGTATTTTCCCTATTTTCAGCCCGATCATGAAAACTATCAGTGGAGCATTTTCTTAGCAGTAAACGAACGCTTTCGCTCGGCAGTTTTGGGTGAAGCACCCCAAATGCTTGATTTACGGCAAGTTTGTACGCAGCATTCCATCGTTCCGCGCGGTGTGGTTCACGTTGGAGCTCACGAAGGTAATGAAACTGCATTGTACCAAGCAATGGGCATACAAAGGGTATTGTATATCGAAGCTAACCCAGAAGTGTTTGAAAGATTGCAGCTCAAAATAGCAGGATTCCCCAACGTGCAAGCAGTTAATTGTGCTGCGAGCGATAGAAATGGCACGGTCAACTTGCACGTCACTTCAATGGATCAAAGCAGTTCGATTTTGCCGTTAAAGCTTCATGCAGAGATTTATCCCACCATTCAGGAAACTCACCAAGTAACAGTAGAATCAAAAACTCTAGATACCCTGCTGCAAGAACTGGAACTGGAAGCTGCGGATTTTAATATCCTCAACATAGATATCCAAGGTGCAGAACTTTTGGCTTTGCAAGGAGCGACTAATTTACTGAAATATGTAGAAGCAATTAACACAGAAGTAAATTACGAAGAACTGTACGAAGGCTGCGCCTTGATTGACCAAATTGACGAATTTTTGGAGAATTATGGTTTCGATCGTGCTGCAACAACAACCCCGCTTCACCCGTCTTGGGGGGATGCGTTTTATGTCAAAAAGCCAGCCGTTACTATGTCGGAACTTGACATCAATCGATTTGGAAACCAGATATTTGAGTACGCTTTTTTAAGAATCTATGCCAAACAGCATAATCTCCGGTGCGAGACACCTGCTTGGATCGGACAATATCTATTTGGTCATCAAGACCAGCCGATTTCTCAGAAATTACCTCAAATTCAAGAAGTTAGGCAACAAGATGGAACATTTTCTGTTTGGTTTGCAGAAGCTATCATCCCCAATTCGCCAACTATTTACAAAAATGTAGACTTTTCGGGTTACTGCCAGTACCACACAAAATATTACGCTCCCTACAAAAATTACGTGCGATCGTTATTTAAACCAGCGACAGAAGTTGAAACAAAAATGCAAGCTGCCATCGCTTGCCTGCGTTCTCTAGGCAAAACTGTTGTAGGTCTGCACCTTCGCCGCGGGGACTACAGCCAGTTTAATACAGTACCTTTCTTACCAGCACCTAGCGAATGGTATAAAGAGTGGCTCAGGGGTCTCTGGGAAAGGCTGGACGAACCTGTACTATTCATTGCTAGCGACGAAATTGGAAAAGTTATCGGGGATTTTGGAGAATACAACCCAGTAACAGCACAAGATTTAGGTGCTAATGTGTCCGAAGCAGACTTTTATTCAGATTTTTACATATTGAGCCAGTGCGATGTTGTCGCTATATCAAATAGCAGTTTTTCGTTTGCAGCGTGTATGCTTAACGAAACAGGCAAGTTCTTCTTTCGTCCCGACTGGTCAACCGAGAAACTAATCCCCTTCGATCCTTGGAATAGCGAGCCTCTTTTGTGGGAGAACCCGAAAAAATTAAACAGCGATTCAATACCAGAAGAATTTAAACTAAACGACGTACAATTTCTGCTAACCAATTATCAACTCAGCGATGAAGAGTTTTTGCAAGCAGCTTACCGTAAATATTTGCTCCGCTATCCAGATGAAGCAGGCAAACAGTGGTATATCAAGCTCCTCGGGGACAAGAGCATTACGCGCCGAACAATTCTCGCCGGAATGCAACAATCAGTAGAATTTAAGGGGGTGTGGGAACCGATCGCCTCAGCTTCTGAAGAGGAAACTTACTGGCATATGGGATCTCTATGGGCAAAACAAGCCCAATGGGATGAGGCGATCGCCGCCTATCACCAGGCAATTCGGTCAAAATCCGACCTCGTGCTAGCCTACAGTCGTTGGGCCGACAATCTAGCCACCCAGAACCAACCCGATGCACAGGTGGCTCTGAGAGCGAAATTTTTCAAAGCCTTACTAAATCAACCCGACTCAGCCGAATTATACGCTTGTTTAGGGAAACTCCTAGCAGCAAGGGGCAAGGCAGGTGAGGCCATACAGGCATACCAAAAGTCGCTCTTAATTCAATCTGACTCCCCCGACGCAGCTCAAATTTACTTCGATTTAGGGAAAGCGCAAGCACAGCAAAATCAACTTGATGAGGCAATTACCTCATACCATAAAGCTATTCAGCAGCACCCAGAATGGGCGGAAATTTACTTTTATATCGGGCAAGCACTAGCACAGCAAAACAAACTTGATGAGGCAATTACCTCCTATCAAAAAGTTATTCAGCAGCATCCCAAATGGGCGGAAGTTTACTTTTATATAGGACAGGCAAAGTCACACCAAAATAATTTTGACGAAGCAATTAAATTTTACCAAAAATCTATCCAAATAGATCCAGAATATGTTGGGGCTTATCTGCTATTGGGAGGCTTACTTCATGCACAATCTAAGTTCGATGAAGCTATTTCGTGTTTCCAAGACCTAATTGATTTAGAACATCACACGTTTGGTTCGATCGCCCAAAGTTATATAGGCAGTATTCTCCAACAGCAAGGCAAACAGGAAGAAGCTAACTTGTATTTTCAAAAAGCACAGCCTGCTGCACTTCCGCAAGGGTGTTATGGCACTGTGCGGGAGTGGGTACTTGCATCTCCATTAAAGCAAACTAACTACATAGAACTCCACTCTCCCCATCACTTCTCGCTCTCAGCACCGCCGCAAACAATAGATAGAGCTTTCTATCCGATATTGAATAGTAGTTGGTGGAGTCAATTTGAGTCGCCCGCCACATTTGTAGTCACAATACCAGAGGGTCGGTATTGCGAGTACGGCTATAACACTAAAACTGCCGTTATAACCTCAGATAATCAGTTATTGCTAGATGTTTCTACCTGCCCTGGCATACCCATAGATCGACATCCTATTTTCTCAGCAACCAATTTACCACTTGTTGAGCATATTAATGGTACTGTAGCTGTCTTATCCGTAGATACTGGACTCATTTATTACCATTGGATGTTAGATTTACTTCCGAGGATAGGATTGTTACAACTAAGTGGAATTGAGCTGGGCAGTATTGACAAATTTTTAATTAACGGTTACCGATCACCTTTTCAAAAAGAAACCCTTGAGGTGTTGGGTATTCCCGTCAATAAAATCATAGAGACCAAGAATCATGCCCATATAAAAGCTAATAAATTAGTTGTTCCCTCTTATCCCGGTTACCAGTGTTTCCCAACAAAATGGGCGTGCGATTTCCTCAGAAGCAAGTTTCTTCCCCTAGCACTACCATCAAAATCAAGGCAGCTAAAGCGTATATATATCAGTCGGAATGCAGGAAGAGAACGGAGAACAATTAATGAATATGAAGTGTTAAATCTTTTGAATGAGCTGGGTTTTACAAGAATCTTCGCAGAGTCAATATCCTTTGCTGAACAAGTCTCATTGATGGCTCAGGCTGAGGTTGTAGTCCTGATGCACGGTTCAGCAGTCAGCAACCTTGTTTTTTGCCAGCCGGGAACTAAAGTTATCGAAATTTTCTCGCCCCACCAGATCGTTCAAATTGGCGAACTGATTAGCCATTACCAGAGACTTGATTACTACTATTTGGTAGGTTCAGGAATTCAATGTCCTCAGTTGCGTCAACTCGTTTACTACAAAGAGGGTTGTGAAGATACACTTGTTAACATTGATTCCCTGAAAAATCGGCTAGAGCAGGCTGGAGTCGCTTAGATCTAAAGAAACAGAGTTTAACTTTATGATGGAGTCCAACACCCCAACAACATCAAAACGAGAGCCAATCGCCTCCTCCAGAGTCCCTGACTCTAGAAGTTGATCGTCCCCCGCCAATCCCCCTGTTTCGCTAAAGCATTCCCCCAATCCAAATAAATTTCAAAGTTATCTGGTTGAATATTTAGCAGGTTGCGGTATGCTTGCACGTCATTTGGATTTAGTTGTACTGCACGGCGGTAGGAGGCAATCGCCGCCTCCAAATCCAACTCTCTTCGCTGCTGCAAAATATCTGCTATGCAGCCGTAAATCCAATCAACATCCGGGTTGAGAATACTTGCTTGGCGGTAAGCCGTGATCGCCTCATCTAACCGGCCCAGTTTCACCAAACTCTGCCCCAATCCACACTAAGAACCAAAGTGATCGGCATTGAGTTCAGTAGCTTTACGAAAGGCAGCCACTGCTTCTTCCCACTGTTGCTGTCGATCTAAAGCATCCCCCAAGTGATAATAAGACCCAGAAAAATCCGGGTTGAGTTCTATGGCGCGGGGGTAAGATGCGATCGCTTCCTCGAATTGACCGAGTTTCGCTAGAGCTTCCCCTAAATTGTGGTGAGACCAAGATAGGTTAGGATTTAGCTCAATGGCACGGCGGTAGGCTGCGATCGCTTCATCTAAATTGCCTGACTCTATAAAATGATTTGCTTCGTGGATATGGGTTATAGCCGTTTTTTGCATTAATTTTGAATAAGTGCCACTTGTGATAAACTTGCAACGTAGTTGATTTTAACTGAAGTGTGCGAGCAAGACAAGAACTCACTGGACTGACCTGACCCTACTCAAACACAGTAAAATACTGAATTGAGGATTTACGGTTGACATGGGGAACATTTTGCGAGCGCTACCAGTCAGTTCACAATGACGCAACTTGCCTTCTGTCGAAGCAATCTAGCGAATAACAAGGAAGAATTAGAATAGGAGGCGAAGTACAAAGTGGTGCCGATGATAGTAGATGAAATATCTTACATAAAAAAAATGTTTCAACAAAATCTATAGAGGTATATAGGTATTATTGTGGTTGAATTAATTGCCGTTCACGTTCCAAAAACAGCAGGAGCAACGTTTCAATCTGCTTTACAGCAAGTTTACGGCTCGCAACATATTTACTATGATTATCTAGATGCGTCTAGACCAAAAGTTTATGAACCTCATGAAATTCCTTCACAAATCAGAGTAATTAACGGTCATTTTTCTCTAAGCAAGTATGAGAGCTTTTTCCCCGAAGCTAAAAGAATTATTTGGCTGAGGCATCCGATATATTTATTAGTTTCCCTATACTTTTACTGGCGATATCTCCCATTACAGAAGGGTGACAACACGATAGTAGGAAAATTGCAACAATCAAAAATTGGAATATATGAATTTGCCGATCAACCGGAAATAAGAAATATATTATGCCAAAATACTTGTGGAAAGATGCTAAAGGATTTTTATTTTGTCGGGGTGCAAGAGTTTTTCAGAGAGGACTTATTAGAACTGAAAACCATGCTTGGGTGGCCAGAATTGACGGTGGTTCAGGAAAATATCAACCCCAATCCTAAGTACCAAGAAGATTTACAAAATGTATTGAGTAACAAAACAATTATCAGCAAGTTAGTAGAAAACAATAGGCAAGATATAGAACTTTATGAGGAAGCATTAAGTTTGAGAGCAAAGCGGAGACAAGAATTAAGTTTACTACAGCCAATTCTAGCAGGATGGAACCGGGTTCAGTACCAATTGAGTCAATCAAAAAAACCAGATAGTCAAGTTGATTTGAAAATAATAGGCAAAGGAGGGGCAAAAATGACAAAGTGGAAAAAAACATTTTTATTTCAAGGAAAAGAATTATATTACAATCGCATACCGTATAACAATCCCTCGGAAAGAGCGGTTGAAGTTTCAATAGGGTTTAATTGGCTGATTAATATCCAAAATTCAGACCGTGTTTTAGAAGTGGGGAACGTACTTTCTCGCTATGAAAGCTCACTAGGCGAACAGATGGGGGTTATTAAAAGAAGAATTATAGACAAATTTGAAATAGATATAGGCGTGGATAACGAAGATTTAATGACACTTGAATCAGACGAAAAATATGATTCTATAGTTTCAATTTCTACCGTCGAACATATAGGTCAGGGACTTGATCCGCGCGGTGCTTACGGTGAGTCTACCGAAATTCGCGATCTGGAAGCTCCACTGAAGGCCATCGCCAAGATATACGATTTGCTCGCTAGTGAGGGAAAAGCATTGATTACAGTTCCCTTTGGAGTCCTTACGGACGGAGGATGGTACATTCAGTTCAGCGCGCAGTATCTGGCACTCTTGAAAAAATATGGAATTCCTCAAGAAGCAATCCGTACAAGTTTCTTAAGATTAATTAATAGAGATCCCACAAAGGATAGCGTCAAAATGCTTTGGGAAGAAATAGAAGAGATAGAACTTAGTAATGTAGAGTACAATCATCCTTTTCCTTTTGCAAATGCGATCGCTGTTATAGAACTTTCCAAACTTTCAAAAAACTTTCAGCTCAACTTAGAAGTTGATCCTACCCCTCTTTATTATCATATGCCATACGAGACTCGAATAGAATTGGATCAATACAAAGTGCAACTGCACCAGACTCAGGGAGAATTGGAGCAATACAAAGTGCTAATGCACCAGACTCAGGGAGAATTGGAGCAATACAAAGTGCTAATGCACCAAGCACAGAGTCAATTGGCACAATCCCAGTTGCAACTGCATCAGACTCAGGGAGAATTGGAGCAATCTCAGTCTCAACTGCACCAGACTCAGGGAGAATTGGAGCAATCTCAGTCTCAACTGCACCAGACTCAGGGAGAATTGAAGCAATCTCAGGCTCAACTGCATCAGACTCAAGGAGAATTGGAGCAATCTCAGTCTCAACTGCATCAGACTCAGGGAGAATTGGAGCAATCTCAGTCTCAACTGCATCAGACTCAGGGAGAATTGGAGCAATCCCAGTCTCAACTGCACCAGACTCAGGGAGAATTGGAGCAATCCCAGTCTCAACTGCACCAGACTCAAGCAGTATTGGTACAATCCCAGTTGCAACTGCACCAGACTCAGGGAGAATTGGTACAATCCCAGTTGCAACTGCACCAGACTCAGGGAGAATTGGAGCAATCCCAGTTGCAACTGCACCAGACTCAGGGAGAATTGGAGCAATCCCAGTTGCAACTGCACCAGACTCAGGGAGAATTGGAGCAATCTCATGCTCAACTGCATCAGACTCAGGGAGAATTGGAGCAATCTCATGCTCAACTGCATCAGACTCAGGGAGAATTGGAGCAATCTCATGCTCAACTGCACCAGACTCAAGGAGAATTGGAGCAATCTCAGGCTCAACTGCACCAGACTCAGGGAGAATTGGAGCAATCCCAGTCTCAACTGCACCAGACTCAGGCAGAATTGGAGCAATCTCATGCTCAACTGCACCAGACTCAGGCAGAATTGGAGCAATCTCATGCTCAACTGCACCAGACTCAGGCAGAATTGGAGCAATCTCATGCTCAACTGCATCAGACTCAAGGAGAATTGGAGCAATCTCAGGCTCAACTGCATCAGACTCAAGGAGAATTGGAGCAATCTCAGGCTCAACTGCATCAGACTCAAGGAGAATTGGAGCAATCTCAGGCTCAACTGCATCAGACTCAGGCTGAAGGGGAAAGACTACAGTTTCAGGAAGCTATGGTTGGAGATTCTGACTTACGAATCCAGTTAGATTACAAACTTCTGGTGTGGGAGGCTTGGCACGCTCATCACAATGGTGATATGAAAGGTATGGCTCACTTTCTCAAACAATCATTAAAGTGTACCCCTTTCTCCGCAACAGAAACAGTATTAAAATGGTTAGAGAGTTTTGCCCAGTTCAGTTCAGAAAAGGGGTATCAGCTTGATACCAACTCCCTGATTAACTCAGCGGAATGGAATGAATTGATGCGTCGCGGTCTTCATAATGGCAACAGTGTAATTCCGAAGCACTAGAGTGAGAGTGCTAGCAACCGACGAGCGCCGATCGCAATCTGACCTTCGTTGATAAACTTAGAACACTGTCTTCACAGGGCGATCAATCGTTCGTTCCTGAAGGTGACGATAAAAACAGTAGGTTGTCAATTTCAAGCTTAAGTTCTATTCACCATTATCAGGAGGATAAAATTGACTATGTTCAATCAAACAGTAAGTTATACTTTTGGTGTCAATCTTGTAGGCCACGTGACAGGTGAATTTGGTCTGGGCGAAGGCATGAGAGGTACCATTAGAGCAATAGAAGCAGCAGGCATTCCCTTCGCACTCAAGGATCTTAAAGAAAGTTCGCAGCGGAACTTAGATTATACATACACAGATTTTTCTGAAAATAATCCGTACCCAATCAACATCGTTCATGCCAATCCTAATCCAGTCCATATGGAGCAAATTGGTTCTGAATACTTTCAGGGTAGATACAATATAGGCTTTTGGGCTTGGGAACTGCCAACATTTCCCTATTTTTGGCAAGGTGCTTTTGATTTATTTGATGAGATATGGACTTATAGCCATTACACGGCTGAAGCCATTGCTAAGGTATCGTCTATTCCAGTTCTAAAAGTAGCACCTAGCATTTATCTGCCACAATCATCATTGGGGAGAGAAGCTTTAGGATTACCCAAAAATAAATTTATTTTTTTGTTCATGTTCGACTTGGGAAGCATATTTGAAAGAAAAAATCCAATAGCTACAGTAGAGGCATTTCAACGAGCTTTTGATAAACTAAATAATGATGTGCTATTGGTGATTAAGTTCCGACCGCATCCACAGTTTAAACAGCAGCAAGAGCAACTTTTGAGTTCGGCAAAAGAATGGTCATCTATTAAGTTTATAGAAGGAGATTTAAAGAAAGAAGAAATTCATTCCTTAGTTAACTGTTGTGATTGTTATGTGTCGCTACATCGTTCAGAGGGTTTTGGCTTGACCATGGCTGAAGCGATGTTTTATGGAAAACCTACGATCGCTACTGCATACTCCTCAAATGTGGAATTTATGAATGTAGGGAATAGTTTTCTGGTGAAATATGACCTAGTTACAACTACTGAAGATTATGGGCCTTACCCAAAAGGTAGTGTCTGGGCAGAACCTGATATTGACCATGCCGCCTCCTTAATGCAGTATGTTTTTCACAATTATCAAGAAGCTGAGCAAGTAGGAGCCAGAGCCGCTAGGGAGATTAAGTCTTTACTGAGTCCGCAGACAGTTGGCAGCACAATTAGAAGCCGCTTGCAACATATTATGAAAATAGGGATTCGCAGGCAATTAGAGCAATCTCAATTTCAACTCCCTCAAATCAACGATGCAGAATTTTTGCAAGAAACTGAGAGCCTCAACGATGGAGATTTTCTGGAGGTAGCTTATCACGGCTATCTAAAACGCGCTCCCGACCGCGAAGGCAAAGAAACCTACATCCAATTTTTACGTGATGGCCGGTTCACACGTCAGCAATTCCTCTGTGAAATGCGGGATTCACCGGAATTTGAGGCTTTGTGGAAGCTTGTGGAGGAAGGACTTTTGCCCTTAGCTTCGGAAGTAAAATTAATTTCCGTACATATACCAAAAACAGCAGGCGTAACGTTTAGCAAGATTTTAGAACAAGTTTATGGTAGCGATAAATTAGTTAAAGAATACAAAAATATGTCTTTAGCTACTATCGTGCAACAAGGTTGGATTAATAGAGAAACTAGAATAATTCACGGCAATTTTCCGGCTGTCAAGTACAGAGGATGTTTTTTGCATTCCGTTCCCTCGATAATTTGGTTAAGGCATCCCATTACTCGCTTAATTTCCTGGTATTGTGATTCTATTAGTATGCGGAGTGACGTTACTGAGGATGAATTTCTGAAATATGTCAGTCAAACCAAGCCGAGTCTGCTGGAATTTGCTGAGTTAACCGCAACCCAGAACTTGATGTCGAGGTGCGTTCTGGGAAGGAAGCTAAGTGATTTTTACTTTGTCGGCATCCAAGAATTTTTCCGCGATGACCTAAGTGACCTGAGAGAGATGCTAGGTTTGCCAGAGGTAGAAATTGGTTGGCATAACAAAAATAGATACCCCGGGTATCACGGTTATGTTAACAATGTGTTGAGTGACAAAAATCTGCTAGCTAAGTTAGCAGCTATCAATAGCGAAGATATGGAACTTTATCAAACCGCATTGAACTTGAGACAGAAGCGGAAAGAGAGAACTACAGAAAACTCAGAACTCCATTGGACTTAGGGATCGGTGCTATGTATGATTAAAAAAAACGCTGCGACAACTGCCATCAATCAGCAGCCAGTTATTATCAACGATGAGCCGAGCCTCACTAATCCAGTCTCGCAAATGGCCACCGAGGCCCAGTGTCGATCGGATGCCTTCTACTATTGGTGTGAGGAAACTCGTCTGCCGCACGAGCCAATATTTCATCGAAAACTGTGGGAGTACGCCTATATCCTCCAGTGTCTGTCTGAGGCGGGCATGATGTCACCAGGCAGGCGCGGACTAGGTTTTGGTGTCGGCCAGGAACCGTTAGTAGCTGTAATGGCGGCGCGAGGCTGCGAAGTGGTGGCCACAGACCTAGATTCAGAGGAGGCCACTAAGCAGGGATGGGCAGGTACCGGTCAATATGCAGCCACGCTAGAGGCACTTAACGATCGCGGCATCTGCCCCCCCGAACGCTTTGCATCCAAGGTGAGTTACCGCGTGGCAGATATGAACAAGATAGATCCTGATTTGGTCGGCTTCGATTTTGTCTATTCGTCTTGCGCTTTCGAGCACGTCGGCTCAATCGAACTGGGGCTGCAATTCGTCAAAAACAGCCTTAAGTGTCTGCGTCCGGGCGGAATAGCAGTACATACCACCGAATTCAACGTTTTTTCTAATGACGCGACGATCGACCACCAACAGACTGTACTGTTTCGACGGCAGGACATCGACAGACTCGCAGCAGATTTGACAAGCCAAGGACACGAAATAGTCCTCAACTACAACACTGGAAGCGGGCCCTTCGATCGTCACATAGACCTACCGCCCTGGTCGGGGATACACTTAAAGCTTCAGTTGGAACAATATGTCACAACATCCTTGGGGCTGCTCATTCAAAAGGCTTCATAGATTAAATCGTTTTTCAATCATATTCAGACATTTCTACTCAGCCAAAACCAAGACCAATGTTAAATCATCAACTAAATAATTCTTTGGGTGTTAATTTAACCGGTCATATAACCGGTGATTTTGGGCTAGCGGAAGCAGCTAGAGGAAATCTCCGAGCCCTAGAAGCAGCCAGAATTCCCTTTGCAGTTAAGGATCTAAAAATAGATTGGCTACCAAACTCCGATACTAGCTACAAAAAATTTTCCGACGACAATCCATATCCAATCAATATAGTCCAAACCAACCCCAATTGGGTTGAGCAGATTTTAGCCGGGTACTTTCCCGGCATTGGTTCTGAATATTTCAAAGGCAAATACAATATAGGTGTCTGGCTATGGGAACTGCCCGTATTTCCCTCTGAATGGCAGTGGGCATTTGATTTATTTGATGAAATCTGGACTACCAGTAACTTTTGTGCAGAAGCATTTGCGACTGTCTCCCAAGTTCCTGTACTCAAAATTCCTGTTAGCCTCGCCTTTCCGCAACCTCTATTAACAAGACAAAACCTAAACTTACCCAAAGATAAGTTTATTTTTCTTTTCATGTTTGACTTTGGTAGTTCCTTTGAACGAAAAAATCCCTTTGCCACCGTTGAGGCATTTAAACGAGCTTTTGGTAAATCTAATCCAGATGTTTTACTCGTTCTCAAGTTTGCCAATGCTCATCTTTTTCCGCAACGGCGACAGGAACTAATTGATTTAGCTGAGGGTTGGTCATCTCTTCTGTTTATAGACGGGCATTTGAAAAAAGAAGAGATTCACGGCTTGGTTAATAGTTGTGACTGTTATGTCTCTCTGCATCGGGCTGAAGGATTCGGTTTAACAATGTCGGAAGCCATGTACTACGGCAAACCAGTAATCGCCACAGCCTATTCATCTAATATGGAATTTATGAATGTTGGCAATAGTTTTCCGGTTAAATACGAGCTGGTGACAACAAGTGAAGATTATGGAGCTTACCCCAAAGGCAGTGTCTGGGCGGAACCAGATATTGCTCATGCTGCGTCTCTCATGCAGTATGTATTTGAGAATTATCAGGAAGCTCAGAAAACAGGAAAAAAAGCAGCCAAGGAAATCAGGTCTTTATTAAATCCTCAAGCTGTAGGTATAAAAATAAAAAATCGCCTTGAATTTATCAGGGCACATCTCAATCATACCCAGTTGTCAAATCGGTTCCATGAACTTCAGACAGAAAGAGATCTATTGGCTCGCCAAGCCCAAGTTTGGAGACAGACAGCATTACAGGTACAAAAAGAGTTAGCAAAATACTCTTAATTTCAACGATAATAGCGCTGAATTTTCAAGCATTATTCTAGAGAATTCTTAAGTAAAAGACGAACCATGTTAAATCAAACAATAGATTCTAATTTCGGCATCAATTTTATTGGTCACCTGAGCGGTGAATATGGTCTGGGAGAAGGATCGAGGGCCACTCTCAGAGCGATCGAAGCTGCTGGCATTCCGTTTGCACTGAAAGATATTAAGGTACATTGGCATCGAAATTTAGATAGCAGCTACACAAGTTTTTCCGAGCAAAATCCCTATCCCATTAACCTGATCCACACTCTGCCAGAACCCATGGTTTTCAACATGGTCGATCGCGAATGCTTTAAAGGTCGATACAATATTGGCTTCTGGGCTTGGGAACTGCCGATATTTCCATCAGGGTGGCTATACGCTTTTTCTTTATTTGACGAGATATGGACTTATAGCAATTACTGCGCTGAAGCGATCGCCCCCGTATCTCCTGTCCCTGTGATTAAGATGATGTCCAGCCTAGAATTTCCAGAACCGTCATTGGAGAGAGAAGCATTAGGATTACCCCAAGACAAATTTATTTTTTTATTCATGTTTGACTTCCACAGTACAATAGGTCGGAAAAATCCCTTTGCTACTTTGGAGGCATTTAAGCGAGCTTTTGCTCAATCCAATGAAGATGTCTTACTGGTACTCAAGTTTTCTAATGGCAACTTTTTCCCCAAAGAGCGAGACCAACTCAAAGCGCAAGCAGCAGGCTGGCCAGTTCACTTTATAGATGGGCATTTAAAGAGAGAAGAACTTCATGCTTTAGTTGCCAATTGCGACTCCTATGTTTCCCTGCACCGGGCAGAAGGTTTTGGTTTGACAATGGCGGAAGCGATGTACTACGGCAAACCCGTAATCGCGACTGGCTACTCATCTAATATGGAATTTATGAATGTCGGCAATAGTTTTCCAGTAAAATATGACATAGTGACGCTGGCAGAAGATTATGGGCCTTACTTTAAAGGTAATTACTGGGCAGATCCCCATATAGATCATGCCGCATCATTAATGCAGTATGTGGTTGAAAATCCCCAGGAAGCACAACAAGTAGGAGCAAGAGCAGCTCAAGAAATCAAGTCTTTACTGAGTCCTCAACTTCAAGGCATCAAAATCAAAAATCGGTTGGAAATCATTAGAAACAGGATGAACCAATCTACAAACTGGTCAACTCGTATCCATCAGATGCAGCAAGAGACGGCTTTGGCTCACTCCCAAATCCAAGTTTGGCGCCAGACAACACAGCAAGTTCAATCTGAAGTAGCGCAATACCAAAGGCTTACTAAGACTTGACACATTTGATTTACTGTAAATATTTTTGATTAGGAGTTCAATCATGTTCAATAACACAAATTTTAAGTTTGGAGTTAATATTATCGGTCATGTGAGTGGCGAGTTTGGTTTGGGCGGGGGGGTGCGAGGCACAATCAGAGCCATAGAAGCAGCTAACATTCCTTTCACAATCAAGGATCTGAAAGAAGATTCCCAACGCAACTTAGATTCTACATACACTAATTTTTCCAGCGACTACTCTTATCCGATTAATATCGTCCATACCAACCCTCACGAGTCCTTGTTGAATTGTATCGAGCCTGAGTTTTTTAATAATCGCTATAATATTGGTTTTTGGATTTGGGAACTTCCGGTATTTCCAGATTTTTTTATGGGAGCTTTTAATCGATTTGATGAGGTGTGGACTTACAGTAATTACACCGCTGAAACCATTTCCGATGTCTCGCCTCTTCCCGTTGTGAAATTACCGCCTAGCATTTATTTGCCGCCCAACGAATTGGGCAGAGAAGCTTTAGGATTACCTAAAGACAAATTTATTTTTCTGTTCATGTTCGACATGGGCAGCGGTTTTGAGCGAAAAAATCCTTTTGCTACCATTGAGGCGTTTAAAAAAGCTTTTGGGAAGTCTAATGAAGATGTTTTACTGATTATTAAGTTTAGACCTCATCCTTACTATCAAAATCAGTACGCTCAACTAAAAGCGATGACAGAAGACTGGCCATCTATTCAACTTATCGAAGGGCATTTGAGCAAGGAAGAGGTTCATGCCTTAGTAGATAATTGTAACTGCTATGTATCGCTACATCGGGCTGAGGGTTTTGGTTTGACTATGGCGGAGGCAATGTATTACGGCAAGCCAGTCATAGCTACCGCCTATTCATCCAATACCGATTTTATGAATGTCGGCAATAGTTTTTTGGTAAAGTACGATCTAGTGACCACTACTGAAGCTTATGGACTTTACCCAAAAGGTAGTATCTGGGCTGAGCCGGATATTGATCATACAGTTTCGCTCATGCAGTATGTTTTTGAAAATTATCCACAAGCACAGGAAGTAGGAGCGAGAGCCGCTAAGGAGATTAGGTCTTTATTCAATCCCCAGGCGATCGGTCAAAAAATTAGACATCGCCTGGAATATATTATGAGGACAATAGAAGAGAAAAAGTGGTACGAATCCCAAGCTCAAGCTTGGAGACAGGCGGCCAAACAGGCTCAGACAGATTTAGATATTTTGCAACATCCAGTCTCGCACAAATTGTTTTGAAGATGAGCTGACAGCATTCAGTCCCCTCAAACTCTATGAATCTTCGCCTCGCATACAGCATATGTAAAAACAATAGGATTTATCTGGATTATCGTTGAGGTTTTCACTATTAAGAAATTCCTCGTTGAAATGCTCCATACTTGATGTATCTATAGACTTTGAGAGGTCAATCAGTCCCTTAGATTGAATTATTTTGAAGTTATGCTTCTCTAATAGTTCGCATAAATCTTTGTGATAATACTCAAGCTTGTGTTCGGGATGTATGTAACCGTCGGGAACTTGTAGCTTAGTAGCTCGCCTGTTAGGGGTATCTAGAGCTAACTTGCCGCCCGGTTTTAATAGTTTGTATGCTTTTGAAAGAACTTTTTCAGCATCTTCTACAGTGATGTGTTCTATTGACTCTCCAGACCAAATTAAATCGAAAGAATTGTCTTCAAATAAACTTAAGTCAGTCATACTTCCATAGACATAATTAATTTCGCAGTCTTTGTACTTAACCTGTTTTGACCACTCAGGTCCAGGAAACATCATCTTATCGGGATGGAAGTCTAGTATGTAAAGTTTTTCTGGAACATAAGAATAACCTAGCTGTAGCAAAGCTCCTTTTGGATCGGAGGCGGAATAACCTCCTAAGTCTAACGCCACTTTAGCAGGTGGAAGTAGTGTCTTGACCATTTCCATTCTGGCACTGTGAAGTTTATGAAGAATTGAGTTTCCGCCATTACCACCTGGAAGGCGTGCTTGAAATTCCTTTGATTCAATCATTTTTTTGATGACAGCAGCTCGAGACACACCTGCACGGAGCTCGCCCAACCAACTATCTAATCCATCGGGATCTGATTGACGATCAAAGATGACCCTGTATGCCATCCATAGAAAACTTTTGTCATTTTTAGCGTGAGTAGATAAAGTCTTTTGAATGGATTCTTCCAAAGATTTAGTTGCTTCAGGGTTCATGGTGGTTCCTCTAATCTCGTTGATATCATTTTAAGGCAAATAAGCTCTATTAGCCTGTATTACTTTACGAAATACAGGCTCAATTTCACAAGAAATTAGAAAATCTTGGGTTCTAACTCTAAGGCGTGACGGTAACAAAAACTCGCTTCATCAATTTGCCCTTTCTTAGTCAAAACTTCGCCTAAATTATAATGGAACCAAGAGAAATCAGGCTTCAGTTCTATGGCGTGGCGGTAACAAGCGATCGCTCCTTCCACATCTCCTTGATGGCGCAACATATCCCCTAAATTGTTGTGGATATACGGATCGTCAGGTTTTAACTCGATCGCGCGACGGTAACAGTTCATCGCTTCCTCCCGCTGACCTTTTGCACTCAAAGCATCGCCTAACAATTGGTAAGGTTTATACTCATGTGGTTGAACCTCAATAGCGCGCCGGTAACAAGCGATTGCCCGCTCTGTATCATTCTTTTGAGCGAAAAGCAACCCCAACTGCAATTGCGCCTCACCGCATTCGGGATTTACCTGCAACGCCATCTGATAAAAGACGATCGCCCCATCCGGCCAACTGTGCCGCACCAAAGCATTAGCCAACTCAACATAAAGGTCAGCATCATTCGGGGCAATCTCCAGCGCCTTGTGATACAACTGCACGTCATCACGATTCTCCTGAATCGCCCGCCGGTACAAACGCATCGCCTCCTTCAAATCCCACTGTGATCGCATCCTCAAAGCATCAGCCAACTTTTGCGAAAGCCACGGCAAATCCGCCTGAATCTCCGCAGCGTGGCGGTAAGCGGCGATCGACTCATCCCACCGTTCCAGCTTCTCAAAAACCGTTGCCAGGTTGTAATAAGTCCACGGAAAATCAGGATTTAACTCGGCCGTGCGCCGATAAACATCGATCGCTTCCTCCCACCTTTCCATGGATAGCAGCACGTCGCCCAACTTGCTCTGCGACCAGAAGAAATTAGGATTAACTTCGTTAGCACGCCGGTACGCAACAACCGCCTCATCCCACCGTTCCAAATTCACTAGCGCTTCTGCTAAATTGTTGTGCGCCCAAAAATGGTCGGGATTGAGTTCGATCGACCTTTGGTAAGCCGAAATTGCCTCATCCCACCTTCCCAGCTTAATCAGCGCGTCTGCTAAATAGTTGTGCGACCAACTGAAATCAGGATTTAACTCTGTTGCTTTCCGGTAAGACTCTACAGCTTCTTCCCACCGTTCCAACTTAACCAGCACATCTGCTAAATTGTTGTGAGACCAGCTAAAATCTGGATTTAATTCGATCGCATTGCGGTAAGCATTTACAGCTTCCTCCCACCGTTCCAACTTAACCAGCGACTCCGCTAAATTGTTGTGCGACCAAGAAAGATTAGGATTGTTTCTAATGGCATTAGTGTAAGCATCTACCGCCGCTTCCCACTGTTCTTGACCCTTAAGAATTTCGCCCAATTCGTGATAAGCTGCACCAGCATTTGGGTTCAACTCAACCGCGCGCCGGTAACACTCAATTCCCTTATCTACCTTACCTTGCTCGATCAAATTTTTGGCTAAATTCTCGTGTTCCTCAGCGGTACCCGACTTGGGGTCGATCGCAAATGCCCGATACCATGCCTCAGCCGCCTCCTCCGACTTGCCTAACTGCGTCAACAGTTTCGCAAAATTGCGGAAAGCACCGGCAAAATCCGGTTTCAGGGCGATCGCCTTTTCGTAAGCAGAAACCGCTTGTTGCCACTGTTCCTGCTGCGCGCAAATGCTGCCGTAATTAGCATAAGCTTCGGCAAAATTAGGGTTAATTTCTATTGCTTTGACATAGCAACTTTTAGCTTCATCAATTTTCCCGCCAGCTTGCAGCGCGTTGCCCAGCATTTTGTAAAGCGGCGCTTCCGGCTTAATTTGCAGCGCCTTCTTACAAGCTGCAATCGCCTGTTCCAATTTACCCTGAGCAAAATAGCCTTCTGCCAGTATTTTGTATGCTTCTGGATCTTCTATATTAATTGTAGAATTAACTGCCTGCTGAACTGGCGGCTTAACTGGAGGCTGCAATGGCTGATTAACTGCGGTTGCTGCGGGCTGCTGCTTGACTGCTGCACCGTTTTTCGCAGTTGCACCCGCCAAAGTTTGCTCTCCCTCGCTGCCATTTCTGGCATTAGCTGCGTTCAGTTCAATAGCTTTGCGATAATATGCTGTCGCTTCCTCTAACTTGCCTTGTTTTTTGAGCGCTTCGCCCAAATTTTGGTAAGCAGTCGCCACATTAGGATTTAATTTTATGGCGCGATCGTAACAAGCGATCGCTTCAGGGAATTTTTCCTGCCGAAAAAAAGCGTCGCCCATATTCAAGTGTTCCCCAGGCGCTACTTTTTCCGGTTCCAAACTAAATGCTTGATACCAGCACTGCTGGGCTTCTTCCGGTTTGCTAATTTGTCCGAATACTTTTGCTAAATTCCGGTACACTCCCGCGAAATTCGGCTTAATCGCGATCGCCTTTTGATAAAATCCGATCGCCTCCTGCCATTTTTGCTGCTGCGCGCTCAGGCTGCCCAAATTCGCGTATACTTCCGCAAAATTCGGTTCTATTTCAATCGCTTTTGCGTACCAGTGCCGCGCCTCTTCCATCCTGCCTTGAGCTTGTAGCGCGTTACCCAAAGTCTTGTAAGCTGGTGCAAAATTGGGGTGAATCTTTAAGGCTTGCTCGCAGGAGGCGATGGCTTCTTCTATTTTTCCTTGGGATAAGTATGTTTCTCCCTGTTGGTTAAATTGAACCGCTGTTGATTCTGTATTCACTGTTGATGGCATATGGGCGGCGGCTCCAGAGGCAGGAATTAAATATGGTAGTCAAAACGTTTCACAATTATACTCGCGTTTGACACTAACAGTAGCGGGCTTGTTCCCCTAATTCTTAATTTTTTTGATTCCCGCTGCTGGCGAGGAACCGGGATTCTCGGCTGATTTTTTGATTTTACGGCTAAATATGTAAGAATCAGCACAGTTTCTGGCGGATTTGCGCGCCAGTTCCGACTTTTTTAGCTGCTAGTCGATCGCCCGTTTTGTAAAAAAAAGTAAACACTGCCGATTCTTGCTTGTGGGATGCTTTCTTGTGGGCTTGGCAAGGGAACAGGCCTAAAAAAATATTACAAGCAGTGCAAAATGTGCGATCGAACCCAAACGAGAATATCCTTTTTAGCAAAAAACGATCGCCCTTTTGGGAGAAAGCGATCGCCCTTTTTTTCAACCATTAGTTAACAACTATTAGCAATTACTAATTAAGCTGCTGCGGCTGCTTCTTCTTCTGCGTCTTCGGCTTCAGAACCTGCTTGAATTCCCAGCACGGTAACAACCACCTGATCTGGTTCGCCGAGAGCTACCACTCCCGCAGGCAAAACTAATTCGTTAATGTGCAGCGCATCCCCAACCTTTAAATTAGAAATATCTACTTCTATGGATTCAGGAATGCTGTCAGGTTTGCACTTAACTGCTAGTTGCGTCAGCACGGTATCCAAGATGCCGCCTTCTAACTTGACGCCGACAGCTTCGCCGACAAAATTCAGCGACACTCCAACTTCCAGGCTGTCTTGAGTTGCTACGGAGAAAAAGCTCAGGTGGTAAGGATAGCCCTTCCAAGGATGAACTTGAACTTCGCGCAGTAAGGTTTTTCCGCTCCAAGATAGATCGGGAATGCTGAGGTCAATTAGGGTATTGTTGACTACGTGCTTTTTGAGCAGGTGTTCAACTGTTTTGGCTTTGATGGTAAGGGAAATGGATTCAGATCCTTTGTGACCGTAGAGGACGGCGGGAATCAATCCAGAGCGGCGGAGGGCGTTAGGTTTACTGCCTTCGGCCCGCTTTTGACATTCTACTGCGAGTTCCATTTTATGACTTTCTGCTGATTGTTTTCACATTTTATCAAATTTATGCTACAGCGATCGACCTTAATTAAATTCGCTGAATATTTGATAAAAATTGGGAGTTGGGAATTGGGAATTGGGCTATTCTCGGAATTTCGGCCTCTCCAACTTTCCCAATCTCCCCATCACTCTTTCCCAATCTAAAATCTAAAATGGTTAGGCTGGCGTACCGTCAGCAGAGAGCAAAGCGCGTTTCGGGCCGTGAATCGGGTCTTCTACAATAATAGTTTGGTCGCGGCTCGCACCGAGAGAAACAATTGCGATCGGCACTTCCATCAAATCTGCCAAAAACTTCAGATAATCCAATGCTTGCGGCGGTAAATCTTCCAAATTCCGGCACTCTTCCGTAGACTGTTTCCAACCGGGAAGGGTTTCGTAAATAGGTTTGCACCGAGTAAAGATTCGGGAACTTTTCGGGAAATCAACACATTTTTCGCCGTCAATTTCGTAAGCAACGCAAACTTTTATTTCTTCTAATTCATCCAAAACATCTAGTTTGGTAATTGCCAGACAGTCAAGGCCGTTGATGCGGACTGCGTAGCGGCCGATTACTGCGTCGAACCAACCGCAACGGCGTTTGCGGCCGGTTGTCGTGCCGAATTCTGCACCTCTCTCGCCCAAAACTGCTCCTATTCCATCTACCATTTCGGTAGGGAAGGGGCCTTCTCCGACGCGGGTTGTATAAGCTTTTGCTACGCCAATTACGCGATCGATCGCTGTTGGGCCGACTCCGGTTCCCACACAAGCCCCACCAGCGATGGGATTGCTCGAAGTAACGTAAGGATAAGTACCGTGATCTAAGTCTAATAAAGTGCCTTGCGCGCCTTCAAACAGAATATTTTTCCGCTTGTGAATTCCCTCATAAATCTTCAGAGAACTATCTACTACGTGAGGCCGCAAACGTTCCGCATAAACTCGATATTCATCAATTACGTCTTGCGGATTTAAAGGCGGCAAATTGTAGAGTTTTTCGAGAAGGACATTTTTACAATTAATAGTCCATTCCAGTTGTTCTTGCAACCCATCCAAGTCCATTAAATCGAGCATCCGAATGCCGGTACGTTCCGACTTGTCGGCGTAAGTAGGGCCGATGCCGCGTCCCGTCGTCCCGATTTTATAATTTCCCCGCTGCGTTTCCGATGCTACATCAATTAATCGATGATAGGGCATCGTGACGTGAGCAGTCTCCGAAATCATCAGGGAGGCCGTCGAAATATTCAGTGCCTCTAGCTGATCTAACTCTGCAATTAAAACTTTAGGGTCGATGACCGTGCCACAGCCGATAATACACTCTTTATCAGGGTAGAGAATCCCGGACGGAATTAAGTGCAGCTTAAAAGTCTGACCGTTTACTACCACGGTGTGACCGGCGTTGACGCCCCCTTGGTAGCGGACAACGATATCTGCGGATTTGCTGAGCAAATCGGTAATTTTGCCTTTTCCTTCATCGCCCCACTGGGCGCCGATCACAACTACGTTAGCCAAGGGTTTCTCGCGTTCAGTTCAGGTTGACACAATCTCCGATTATCTATGAATGCGTCCTAAATGTCAATCAATTTTAGATTTTAGATTTGGGATTTGAGATTTTAGAGGCTACGCAACGGATACATCGGTTCACAGGTCGATCGGATACGCAAATGAGTGAGAGCCGATCCACAGACGAGTCCGGGGGCAACAGACCCCATTGTTTTCGGTCAAATTAATTTTTGTTAACATTGAGAAAATAGAGGCTTTGTTGCCATGAGTTTACACGCTGAGTTGCACCGCCATCTGGGTGGTTCTGTCGTTCCTAGGGTGCTGTGGCGGTATTTCGATCGCCACAATGCTGAGATGGTTAATCGATTTCAAGAATACTCGGAGTTTGAGGAGTTTTACACTCGTCCGCGCAATACTCTCAATGAGTATTTGGAACTGCACACGCTGGTAGAAAGCGTTCAAACTGTTGAGACTTTGCCTTATTTCATCTATCGGTTGATGCGGGGGGCTTACGTGTTTGAAAATCTGGCTTATTTGGAGTTGCGCTATACGCCTTATTTGCGGACTCCAGAACATTTGAATCAGTCAGAACGCATTGATTTGATGGCAGAAATTGTACAGGTTGTGGGCAAGGCAAGTCAAATTAGCGATTGTCCGATTGTTACCAGCCAAATTTTGTGTATGCACTCGCGTTTACCCTATGAGGTGAATCGGGCGATCGTAGATTTGGCGGCGCAAATGGGAGAATATGTTTGTGCGATCGATATAGCTGGCGGCGATGATTGTATTGGCGAGCGTTTGGAGGAGTTTGTCGGATTGTACCAGTACGCGAGGTCGATCGGCATCAAAACTACCGGCCACCTCTACGAAACTACCTCTGGCTGTTATCCCGAACTTTTGCCCTATCTGATGCGTATCGGCCACGGGATTCAAATTCCATTAAAATATCCCGAACTGCTGCCAGAAGTCGCGCGCAGGGGTCAATGCTTGGAGGTTTGCCCGACTACCTATCTCAAAACAGGGACGTTGCAGGATATGCGCGAATTGAAGGTTGTGTTTGATCGATGTTTTGAAGCTGGTGTCGATATTGCCATTTGCACCGACAACGCGGGATTGCACAACGTGCGATTGCCTTTCGAGTACGAGAATTTGTTAACTTTGGATATCATTGATTTTCGGCAGTTGCAAGCGTGTCAAGAGGCCGCTTTCCGCCATGCTTTCGCGTGGCCCTACGGGGAGCGGCCTGTGAAAATGCTGACCGGTTTGTTGCAGCATGAGTCTGTGGGGGCGATCGTTAATTAAAGAATATTTATTTAATGAACCGCGAAGGGGCGAAGGAAGATAAAGAGGAACATAGGCAAATGTTTTCAGGTAAAGACTCTACTTGGAAATGAGAAAAAGCTCTTTCTTCTCTTCCTTCGCGCTCTTTGCGTCTTCGCGGCTCGTTTAAAAAAGGTATTTGTAAAATTATAATAACTGTCGAACGCTCTACAATCGCTAGCAAGTTATAGTTAAAAGGCAGAATCATCAATATAAAAAGATAAAAAAACGATGACAAATATGGACGCTTACTGGATGCCCTTCACTGCCAACCGACAGTTTAAAGCGAATCCGCGAATGTTGGTTTCTGCCAAAGATATGCACTTTACAAGCGATGATAACCGCTCAATTTTAGATGGTACTGCGGGGCTTTGGTGCGTGAATGCAGGGCACGCCCGCGAGACAATTGCCGAAGCAGTTAAACAGCAGGTTTTGCGTTTGGATTACTCCCCGGCTTTTCAGATGGGACATCCGGGCGCTTTTGAATTAGCGGAACGTTTGGTAAAGATGATTCCGGGCAATTTTGATCGCGTTTTCTTTACTAATTCGGGTTCGGAATCTGTAGAAACAGCGTTAAAAATTGCGATTGCTTATCACCGGGTGAAAGGTGAAGGAACTCGCCAAAGATTGATCGGGAGGGAACGCGGTTATCACGGCGTTGGTTTCGGGGGAATTTCTGTCGGCGGTATCGGTACAAACCGCAAGTTTTTTGGCAGTTTGCTAACGGGAGTCGATCATTTGCCTCACACTCACAATCTCGAACACAATGCTTTCAGCCGCAAACAACCGGAATGGGGAGCGCATTTGGCCGATGAACTGGAGCGGATTGTCGCTTTGCACGATGCGTCTAATATTGCAGCGGTAATTGTGGAACCGGTGGCTGGTTCAACGGGGGTTTTGATTCCGCCGAAAGGTTATTTGGAGCGGCTGCGGGCGATTTGCGACAAATACGGAATTCTGCTGATTTTTGATGAGGTAATTACCGGATTCGGGCGTTTAGGTTCGAGTTTTGCAACGGAATATTTTGGGGTGGTTCCCGATATTGTGACGGCGGCGAAAGGGATAACTAACGGTACGGTGCCGATGGGAGCGGTGTTTGTGAAAGAGGGGATTTATGATGCTTTTATGAATGCTCCTGAAAATGCGATCGAGCTTTTTCACGGTTATACTTATTCTGGTCATCCTCTGGCTTGTGCGGCTGCTTTGGCGACGCTGGATATTTATGAGGAAGAAAGGTTATTTGAACGAGCCGATAAGATGGCTGGTTACTGGGAAGATGCGGTGCATTCCTTGAAGGGGGTGCGGCACGTAATTGATGTTCGCAATCTGGGGCTTGTGGCGGGAATTGAGTTGGAATCTATCCCTGGGAAGCAGGGTAAACGGGCTTTTGATTGTTTCTTGCAGTGCTATGAAAAAGGGTTGCTGATTCGGACTACGGGTGATATTATTGCTTTGTCGCCGCCGCTGATTATTGAGAAGGAACATATCGATCGCATTGTGGAAATTTTGACAGGGGTTTTGCAGGAGATGGAGTAGGATTTAACGAACCGCGAAAGCGCGAAAAACGCGAAGGAATAGCAAGAAGAAGAAGATAGGTAGATGTTTTCAGGTAAAGACTCTAGTTGAAAAGGAGAAAAACCTCTCTCTTTTATTCCTTCGCGCTCTTTGCGTCTTCGCGGTTCGTTCAAATAATTAAAAAGCGCTATAATAATTAACAACTAACGACGAATGACGCATAACTATGGTGCAATTAACTGCAAAAATATCTGCTAACGAGTTAGCAAATTTAGCTGTAGATTTGATTCGGAAAACAGGTTGCGAGTACGGTGATGTGCGTTTTTGCAGTTACCGAAGGCAGAATCTTTACGCGCGCGATCGATCTTTAAGTCAACTGTCCGATAATGTAAGTTCCGGTTTTGGCGTGCGAGTGCTTCTAGACGGCGCTTGGGGGTTTGCCGCCAGTCACAGCAAAACACCTGCAGAGGTTGCAAGAATAGTCGCTTTGGCTGTAGAAATCGCTAAAGGCAGCCGCTTGACTCAGAAGGAACCGGTGCAGTTGGTGCCTGTCGAAAAATATGTTGATACCTACATTACTCCGATCGCCATTGACCCTTTTTCTGTACCAGTTGCTGACAAAGCTGAACTGCTGCTAACTATCAACGAGAAGCTACTAGCACACGGGGCACAAGGCATCAAAAAAGCTTCTTCTTTTTTGCAGTCAAGCCGCGAAGACAAGGTTTTTGCTTCCACAGAAGGCTCGCTAATCGAACAAACAATCTACCGCAGCTATCCGGGTTTTGGCTGTACGGCAATTGCGGGCGGCGATGCCCAAAGTCGCAGTTACGAACGCCCTCCACTTAATATCGGTTACGAACATATTAATCCCGATGATTTGTTGAGTCAAGTCGAAAGAGTGGCCGCCGAAGCTATTGAGAAAGTCCGCGCTCCCAAAATCCCTGCTGGTATTTGCAAATCCCTGATTCTCCAGCCGACAAATTTGTATTTGACAATCCACGAATCTGTAGGACATCCAACTGAATTAGACCGGGTTTACGGGTACGAATCTAATTTTGCTGGCACGAGCTTTGCTACTACTGATAAGTTAAATAAACTGCAATACGCTGCACCTTGGGTGAATTTTAAGTGCGATCGCACTCAACCAGGTGGCCGCGGTACAATGGGTTACGATGATGAGGGCGTAAAATCACAAGAGTGGTACGTTGTCAAGGATGGAATTTTAGTTGATTATCTCACTGACAGAGAGACGGCTTATCGCCTCGGACGCGGTAGCAGCAACGGTTCTGCTTACGCTGACAGTTGGTCGAGCGTGCCGATGGTGAGAATTCCAAATTTGGGATTGGAGCCGGGTCCGGATGGCGGCAGTCATACTGCTACTTTGGCAGAGATGATTGCTGATACGGAAGACGGGATTTTAATCGACGGTATGGGTAGTTATTCGATTGACCAGCAGCGGCGCAATTTTCAATTCGGCGGTGATGCGTTTTGGAAGGTGGAAAAAGGTAAAGTTGTCGGTATGTTGAAGGATGTAACTTATCAGGCGATGACTACTGATTTCTGGAATCAAATTGATGCGATTGGGCCAGCTTCGGAGTTGGTTCAGTGCGGTACTAATATATGCGGAAAGGGCGAGCCGATGCAGGTTGCTCAGATGACTCACGCTTGTGTGCCGGTGCGAGTGAGGGATATTCAAATTGGGTAATAGGGCATGGGGCATGGGGCATCGGTTCTTAGTTTATTAGTTAATTGCTAAGAATACCCAATGCCCAATGTCCAATTTGCAATACCCAATTCGCAATGCCCAATTCCCAATGCCTAATTACTAATCATGATTGTAACAACATCGCCCGCAAGTTTAAGTGAAGACCAAGCCTTATCGGTAGTAGAAAAAGCAGTCAAATTATCCAAAGCAGAGGAAGTATTTGTAAGTCTCTCTACTGGCGAAGAATCTCTTTCGAGATTCTCGGAAAACCAAATCAGCCAAAATATCAGCAAAACTGTATTTAGCCTGAGCATTACTAGCTATTTCGGTAACAAAAGCGCCTCTGCTGCTGTTACAGAATTTGATGAAGATGCGATCGCCTCCGCAGTCAAGCGATCGGAAGAATTGGCCCGAATTGCGCCGGCAGACCCCGAATGGATGCCGCTGCTGCCGCCTCAAACCTACGATTTGCGATCGCCCGCCTTCGACACAGCAACGGCAACTGTATCGCCTCTAGCACGGGCCGAAATGGTGCAGCAAGCGTGCGCGAGATCCTCCCAGGGGGGCGCTCATGGTTCGGGCACTTTGAGCACTGAGGCGTCGCTGTACGCGATCGCCTCGTCAACCGGACTCCGCGCCTGCAACCAGTCTACAAAAGCGGATTTCAGCTTTACTGCTCGCGTTGAAGACGGTTCTAGTTGGGCTCAGAGCACTGCTTGGAGTATCAACGAATTGCCGATCGCCCAATTAGCGGAACAAGTGCTCGATCGGGCGATCGCTTCTCGCAACCCGCGCCCCATCACTCCCGGCGTTTATCCGGTAATCTTTGACGGTGCTGCTTTTGCGGGCTTGCTACCGTGGGTGATTTGGGGGCTGGATGCGAGGGCGGCGGATGAGGGGCGATCGTTTATGTCGATCGCCGATGCAGAGGGAAAACCAGCGGGAAACCGTGCGGGGGAACAACTTTTTAGCCCGTTAGTGCAAGTGCAGCGCGATCCGGCTCATCCTTTGTTGCGATCGAATACTTTTTTCGGCGACGGATTGAGCAATAACTATTTGGAAATCATCAAAGATGGCGTCCCTCAAAGTTTGTCTTATTCCCGCTACTGGGCCGCACAAAAAGGCAAAGAGGCAAAAGGTGCTTATTACCCGATCGTAATGACAGGTTCCGACCAAAGTTTAGCAGATTTAGTTGCTCAAACCGAGCGAGGAATTTTCGTCAGTCGAGCTTGGTACGTGCGCTACGTTAATCCGAAAACATTGGAAGTAACGGGAATGACTCGCGACGGTACTTTTTGGATTGAGGATGGCAAAATTGCTTACCCGATTAAAAACCTGCGTTTCAATCAAGTTTTACCTGATATGTTGCGCGATGTGGATGCAGTTAGTGCGGTGAAGCGTTACGGCGGTAGTGTCGTGCCCGGAGTGCGCGTGAAAGCTTTTAATTTCACGAGTATTACTGACAGTTTGTGAGTTGCAGCAGTGAGGTGCACGGAGGCGCACCCTCTGGGCGTTAGTTTTCGTGCCGATAAGGTAGATTGGGTGCGGGTTTGGGCGATCGCCTGTTGACAAAGCTGTTCGGAAAATTAGTAATTTTTTTACCGAGGCATCTAGCTTAAGGTAGAGTATTGTTTGTGATAGTTAGGATTTAAACCAGCTACTATCTAATTTAGAGCGATCGAGAAAAAGCAATTACCAATTATCAATGAATCAATATTTTGCTACAGTTGCGCGTGGTTTAGAAACTATTGCCGCCCAAGAATTAGAACGTTTAGGGGCCCAGGATGTTAAGCCAGATTTTACAGGGGTTTACTTTGCGGGCGATCGCGCTTTATTGTACCGCGTCAATCTGTGGTCGAGAATAATTTTTAGAGTGCTAATGCCGATCGCCGAATTCCGGTGTTACAACTCGGATATGCTCTACCGCGAAGTGCAAAAAATCCCTTGGGATGAATACTTAGATCCCGACAATACTTTAGCAGTAAACTGCACCGGTGGCAACGAAAATTTGAACCACACTCACTTTACAGCTTTGCAGGTCAAAAATGCGATCGCCGACCAACAGCGCCTTCAATTTACCAAGCGTTCTAATGTCGATGTAGAGAATCCCGATTTGCTAATTAACATTCACATCCATCAAGATAGAGCTATTTTAAGTTTAGACAGTTCTGGCGGCAGTTTGCACCGCCGGGGATATCGACCGGCGATGGGGCTTGCTCCCCTCAAAGAAACCCTAGCTGCGGCTTTGTTGGAGATGGCAGAATGGACGCCTGATTTGCCGTTTTTAGACCCGATGTGCGGTTCTGGGACTTTGCCTTTGGAAGCGACGTTAAAGGGCTTGAATATTGCACCGGGATTGTTTCGAGAAAAGTTTGGATTTATGAGTTGGCGGGATTTTGACGAACCTTTGTGGGATAAATTGTGGGCCGAAGCGGAAAACAGCGAATTACCGGAACTTAAAGAGGTGATTGCAGGGTGCGATCGCGATTCCGATATGTTAACTCAAGCTCGCACGAACGCGCAGCAAGCTGGTATTTCCGGTAAGATTCAGTTTGCTCAAACCGAGTTATCTCAGTTGGAAGCACCCGCAGACAGAGGCGTTCTGATTTGCAACCCTCCCTACGGAGAGCGCCTGGGAGATGCTAGCGAATTAGGAGATTTGTACAAGATGTTGGGCGATATTTTCAAGAATCGTTTTAAAGGTTGGAATGCGTTTATTTTGACTGGAAATAAGGAGTTGGGTAAAAAGGTGGGACTCAGGACATCGCGGCGAATTCCGGTTTTTAATGGATCGATTCCGTGTACTTTGCTCAAGTATGAACTGTATTAGGGGAGCGGAGCAGGGAAAATAGCGGTAATGAGGAAGCTACTACAAAAGTGGAGAAGCAAGAAAGCAGAAGATAGGTGACAAGGCAGAGAGAGGCACTAATAGTAAAGGAAAAAAAGAATATCTGCGGAATTAAATGACTCAACAATAATCAAATTCAAATACCGACTGGGGAAATTATTTCACCTTGATCTGAGGTATGTCACCGCTCATCCCTCGATCGGCAAAAAAGAAACGTGAGCGGAAACAATCTTCCACCCTTCAGGAAACTTCCGCCACATCTGACTCTGCCGCCCCAGCCGCACCACTCCATCCATTACACGGCGAAATTCCAGCGTCACAGCCGCCGTGTCTGCATCGAAAGTCACGACTTTGAGGTTGAACATTTCTCGATCGACATTTACAGGCGATCGTCCTTTGCGAAAAGCCCTCACCTCATCGCTCCCGTAGAGGTTCTCCGTCACCCCAAACCGCACGACTTCCAGCGCATCCCAGAACAAATTATCAAGAGTTTCAATATCATTCGTACAAAGAGCTTTTTCGTATTTTAAATATAGTTTAGTTAACTCAGTCACCACAGCATAATCATTGATAACCGTCATAAATTTGAGATTTTAAAACTCTTAAATTTCACACGTTTTGTTTGCAATAAGGACTAAATTCCTTATTGCAAACGCAACTAATTAGAGAAAATTAATGCTCAATTTTGAGCGAAATAATCTTGTCACCTTGGCGGATAGCATTGACGACAGACATATCCTCAGTTTTGCCAAAAGTTGTGTGAACTCCATCTAAATGAGACTGGGGAGAATGGCAAATAAAGAATTGGCTACCACCCGTATCTTTACCTGCGTGAGCCATCGATAAAGTTCCTGCCAAATGTTTGTTGGAGTTGATTTCGCACTTGATTTTGTAGCCGGGGCCGCCCGTTCCATTACCTTTTGGACAGCCACCTTGAATCATAAAGTTAGGAATGACTCGGTGAAAGGCCAATCCATCGTAAAAACCTTTTTCCGCCAAGTCAACAAAATTCTTCACTGTGTTAGGCGCATCCGCATCGAACAATTCCAAATTGATTGTGCCTTTGTCGGTTTCCATTATAGCGCGGGTCATGATTTTTCCTTGCTTCCTAAAATGAGTGTGTTGCCTGCGTGTTAATTGCGGACTTCGCTTTTATAACGACAGGTTTCAAACTGTCGTTATATTGTGGCTTTCAGAAGTGTAGCATATTCCGGCAACTCTCATAGGACTTATGTGTGCTTTCTGAGGAAACCCGGTTTATTGCGAGATTTCGGGTTAGCAAAACCAATATTTTCCCAGACACCGGGTTTGTTACCCTCTGTCATATTTTAATTGTTGGTCACTTGCGGGTGATCTGGTTCTTCCTGAATATCGCTCATATTAAAAATGAAAGGAACCCGACTCGAACCTGAACCCATAACCAGCACTTTTGGCATCTGAGCGCCGCCGCTTCTCCAAGCTTCGATCGCCTCTTTTTGCAGCACTAAATCGCCGCCTTGAGCCTTCAAAGTTTCAGCCAAAAGTCTTTGAGCTTCCGCCCTACCTTGAGCGCGGTTAATGTCAGCTTGAGCCTGCTGTTCTGCTTCCTGAGCCACATAAACAGCCCTTTGGGCCCGCTGTTCAGCGACCTGTTTCTCCTCAACCGCTTTCGCAAAATCTGTGGAGAATCGAATGTTAACAACGCTCGTATCGAGTACGATTACATCATACTTTGATAGCCTTTCCTTCAGCGCAGTATCAAAGTCTCGCTTCAGTTCACTTCTTTGAGTAATAGATTGTTCGGCGGTTCTCAGTGCAGCCGCTGTTTTAAAGGCTTCTTGCGTCTGAGGAGCAATAATTTTTGAGACTATATTCTCCAACGTTCCTTGAGTCCTTCTGATCTCCACTATTTTCTCAGGATCGAGGCGAAAGTTGATCGCAAAACTAGCATTTAAATCCTGAAGGTCTTTAGTAGCACTCTGGGCGGGAACTTCAAATTTTTGCACTGTTACATCGTACACATCTACCTTGGATATTAGCGGGGGTCTGAGGTGAAACCCCTCTAACAATGCTCCATCTGTGGCTTTTCCTAAAACACTAACAACCCCTGCTTCACCTGGATTGATGACGACAAAAGAGTTTAAGGCGATGAGTAGCGCGCCTACTAATAGAATCCCAGCGAGTGCTGATGATATGCTCTGAAAACTTTGATTTTTCAACTTACACGCTCCTTTGTGCTCATTCCATTATAATCGTTAAATTGATTCGGTCGCCTCTAAAATCTAAAATCTAAAATTACAATCTAAAATGGATGGGGTTGCCTCTGAAATCTCAAATCTAAAATGGATGGGCTGATGCTCAAACTTGTTAAATATCCTAGAACTTATCACATCGAAGGTTCGCGTTTCCAACCAGGCGATGAAGACCTCGATAGCGTGCCATTTAGCGCCCTGATCGATCGCCCGACAGTGATTGAAGAAAAGGTAGACGGCGCTAATACAGGCATCAGCTTCGCACCCGATGGACAAATGCTGCTGCAAAGTCGCGGCCACTATCTCACCGGCGGGCCGAGGGAAAAACATTTTAACTTATTCAAACAGTGGGCTTTCAGTCTCAGCGGAACCCTGGGAGAAGTGCTGGGAAATCGCTACATTCTTTACGGCGAATGGCTGTATGCAAAACACACTGTTTTTTATGATTTTTTGCCCCACTATTTTATGGAATACGACGTGCTGGACTTAGAAACCAGTCAATTTCTGAGTACAGAATCCCGCCAGAAGTTGTTAACAGGACTGCCGTTAGTGTCCGTTCCCGTGCTGTTTTCTGGAGTGGTGAAATCTCCCAAGCAAATGATGCAGTTTATGGAAAAATCTAATTTTATTCAACCCGGACATTTGGATCGGTTGCGTTTGTACTGCGGAGAATTGGGATTAGATGAAGAACGATGTTTGAAAGAGACGGACAAGAGCGATCGCATGGAGGGTCTGTACATTAAAGTCGAAGAAGATGGCATAGTAAAGGCGCGTTACAAATACGTGCGTGCCAGTTTTTTGACTGCCATTAAAAATGCCGAAGGACATTGGCTCAATCGCCCAATTGTACCCAATATTCTGCGTCCCGATGTGAATTTATTTAATTTTAGTTAACCAGCAGGTGAATTTATGAATGCACTGTTATCGCCCTCGGTCACTTGGACTTTTCCCTTTTGTCCCCAACCGCCCGATTGGTTTCTGGATTGGGACAGCATTCAAAATCATTTCGATTGGATTCAAAACTTAAAAGGATGCCAGCAAGACCCGATTTATCACGCCGAAGGAGACGTTTTAATTCATACCAGAATGGTCTGCGAAGCATTAATATCTTCCCCGAATTGGCGGCAACTTCCCGAAAAAGAACGATCGATACTTTTTGCCGCCGCTTTGCTGCACGATGTCGCCAAACCAACCTTTACAAAAATCGAAGCCGACGGCAGAATTAGCTCAAAAGGTCACGCCCGCCAAGGTGCGAGAATGGTCAGACAAATTTTATCTCAATTCGAGCCGCCTGTGCAGTTTGAGATTCGCGAAACAGTGGTGGCGATCGTCCAATTCGGCAGTTTACCCATCTGGCTGATCGACAAACCCAACCCGCGGCAGTCGGTAATTAAAGTCAGTCAAGTTGTCCGCTGCGATTTCCTCGCACTTTTAGCCAAAGCAGACGTGCGCGGCCGACTGTGTAGCGACAGACAAGAACTGCTCGATAAAATAGAACTATTTCGGGAGTTTTGTCAAGAAAATAATTGTTTGGATTCTCCTCGACAATTCGCATCAGATCACAGCAGATTTATCTACTTCCGCAAAGAGAACGGAAACCCGGATTACGAAGCCTTTGACGACACTAAATGCGACGTAATTTTGATGTCGGGATTGCCAGGAAGCGGTAAAGATTATTGGATTCGGGAAAATCTTCCACATTTGCCGGTAATCTCGCTGGATGCACTGCGGAAAGAGATGAATGTCCCTCCCGACGAAACTCCCGGCAATGTAATAATGGAAGCCAAAAATAGAGCGCGGGAATATATGAGGCTGGGGCGTTCTTTCATCTGGAATGCTACCAATACTACTAAACAAATGCGCCAGCAATTAATTAATTTTTTTGCCGATTATCAAGCGCGAATTCGCATTGTTTACCTAGAAGTTCCTTTGGAGGAAGTATTGCAGCGGAATCGATCGCGCACAGCAACAGTACCGGAAGCAGTCATTCGCAAATTAGCTGCGCGCCTGGATATTCCCGATCGCACAGAAGCGCATCAGGTAGAGTGGATTGTGAGCGATCGCGTTTAATAGTGGCAATCCACCCGCTAGCGCCCGTATTACTTCAACGCGCTACCACTTCCTTTTTCCCTAATATAGAATCGTCATAATGCGCCAACAAATCAGCAGGGTGATCGTAAATTGCCGCAGCATTTGCCAGCGAAGCATCATCGAAACCTCCGCACCGAAAAGCAATTACTGGCACCCCGCACTTGCCCGCAGCTTCGATATCGTAAGGAGTATCAGCTAACATCACAACCTGACTCGCTTCCAGCTTCAACTTGCTCAAAGCAGCTTCCACAATATCCGGTTCCGGTTTAGAAGCTTCCGCATCACTCGATGTCGCCGCTTGCGCTTGATCCAATAAATCGTCAACTTGTGCAGCTTTCAGCAAATCGGAAAGTTCTTCGCTGGTAGCTGAAGTAGCAATAATTAGCCGCAGTCCTTCTTGCTGCATTTTTAACAGCAAATCGCGCGAACCGGGGGTTGGAGAAAGTTCGGGAGCAAAGCGGTTAATAATCAGTTCTTTGCGCCGCTGTGCAATCTTTTTCCCGTCGCCTTCTTCGTCTGAAAGTCCTGATACCATTTTGGGTATAACTTTGTCGCCTCCCATGCCAATTAGCGGGCGAACTTTCTCGAACGGTACCTCGTAGCCGTAAGCAGCAAATGCCTCTACCCAAGCTTGAGCGTGGGCGTCATTGCTGAGCACGAGAGTGCCGTCAACATCGAGAATTACTGCTTGCAATTTCATAAGTTATTTGCCGTTAGTTATTAAACTTATTCCAAAAAACTATTTTGTAGTAAAAACTTTAGTCCACAATTATTTAATTAGTCAATCGGAGACTGAAGTCCCCAGTACGAACCTTTAGACAGGGACTTCAGTCTCAGAGCGATTTGGTGAGTTAAGTTGACACCTATGTGTCCTTTTCCTACCCCTCGCTTCCCCTCCCCCCCTTGTTAAAGGGGAGGGGGAGAATCAGTTGAATCAATGAGTTTGATAATTTTCCTCAGTCCAGCAGCGCGGCAGAATTTCACCGGAAGGAAAGACTAAATTACTTTTTGGAAAAGTTGCTGTCTCTTGCTCTTCTTGACCAGCTTGATTTTTTCCCGGCACTTCATTTTTTGTAGGGCTGATTAAAGCCTCTACATCGAGGATTTCTATCAAGTCGCCTGATTCTTTTTCTTGTAAAAGCATAGTTTTTCCGTGAAGGGTAAATGCGAGTTAGGGTTTGAGGACAACTTTGATGCAGTTGTCTTTTTTGTTTTTGAAAATGTCGTAGGCGTGGGGCGCTTCATCCAATTTCATTCGGTGGGTAATTACGAATGACGGGTCAATTTCGCCTTTTTGAACGCGATCGAGCAAAGGCCGCAAATAGCGGTGAACGTGCGTCTGTCCCATTTTCATGGTCAAGCCTTTGTTGAAAGCTGCACCTAATGGCACTTTGTCTACGAAGCCGCCGTAAACGCCGGGAATTGACACTGTGCCACCCTTGCGACACGCGACGATTACTTGTCGCAGGGCCGTAGGTCGATCGCTCTCCAACCGCACGGCTTGCTTGGCTTTGTCGTACAAAGCGTCGAGACCGGTGCCGTGGGCTTCCATCCCCACCGCGTCGATGCAAGAGTCAGGCCCGCGTCCCCCCGTCATTTCGGTGACGGCTTCCCCAGCGTCCATTTCTTCGTAATTGATGATTTCAGCTTTCGCCGCGGCCGCCATTTGCAAGCGTTCCGGTATGCGGTCGATCGCAATTACTCGCTCTGCCCCCAGCATAAACGCGCTTCTGATCGCAAATTGTCCGACTGGCCCGCATCCCCAAACTGCTACAGTATCCCCCGGCTGAATGTCACAGTTTTCGGCCGCCATGTAACCAGTAGGAAAGATATCGGTGAGGAACAATACTTGTTCGTCAGAAAGTCCGTCGGGAATTTTTAAAGGGCCGACATCTGCAAACGGAACCCGCGCGTATTCTGCTTGGCCTCCTGCATAGCCACCCGTTAAATGCGAGTAGCCAAACAGTCCCGCCGGGGAATGACCGAACATTTTTTCAGCCAGCCCAGCATTGGGGTTGGAGTTGTCGCACAGCGACCACAAATCGCGGTTGCAAAAGAAGCAACTGCCGCAAGAAATAGTAAAAGGAATGACGACGCGATCGCCCTTTTTTAAGTTCTTGACTTGGCTGCCGAGTTCGACTACTTCCCCCATGAATTCGTGCCCCATGATGTCACCCGATTGCATTGTCGGGATGAAGCCATCGTAGAGGTGCAAATCTGAGCCGCAGATTGCTGTAGACGTGATTTTAACTATGGCATCGCGCGGGTTGATAATTGTTGGGTCTGGTACATTATCAACTCGCACATCATTTGCTCCGTGCCAGCAAAGAGCTTTCATTATTTTTTTCCTCTAGTTAACTACTAGCTAGCAAATTTTTGATTCTAAATCTTACCTTTACTAAGCTGATCAATTACTCGCTTGGATGTTTTTAATTTTAAGCATATAAAATAAATTTTCTCTCTATCCGAGGTATAGATTATAAATCTATCTTCCGGCTGTTTCCAATACCAAAAATGTAAAGTTTATACCCTTAATGTACGGGAATTTTCACATACTTGTGTAAACCGCCAAAACTTATAGCAACCACGCCCGACGGTTAGGACATTGTTAATTGCTACAATCCTTGCCGAAGATTGCAACTTCGGTCTTCGTTCAACATCGGCTAGAACAGCTAATAACGAGATGGATGAGGTTGTTTTTGTCGATCGGCGATCGCTATCCTCTCACAATAGATAAAATATCGACCCTAAATCTCACTGTAGCGGCTGCTTTGACTCACATTAGATAAGGATCGACCTAAAACTTCTCAAGTAAAAGCGGGTTGATCGATTATTAAGTAGGATGCGTGAGTTTCGTATCGCTCAACACTCCACCAGAATCTCGACAATCACGCACCCTGCTTAAGGATGATTAATAGTCAAATATTGTATCATTAGTTATAACTAAAAGCCGAGCTTGCGGTAAAGTTGTTAAAGATTAAAATTTATCGATCGCCTTTTATGCCTTACACTGCATCTACCCCAACAGACCCCAATCAACCCAACATCCGCAATGCCGACCACCGCCTACTAGAATTCACCAAGCTGACGCCGATGATGCAGCGGTATGTGGAAGTGAAAGAACAGTATCCCCACGCACTTTTATTGTTTCGAGTCGGAGATTTTTTTGAGTGTTTTTTCCAAGATGCAGTTACTATTTCGCAGGAATTAGAACTTGTTTGTACTAGCAAAGAAAGCGGCAAGGAAATCGGCAGAGTGCCGATGACAGGAGTGCCGCACCACGCCCTCGACCGCTACACTTCAATGTTAGTAGAAAAAGGCTATGCGGTGGTAGTTTGCGACCAAGTGGAAGATGCCTCGATTGCTGCGAAAGAAGGCCGTCAAGTCAAGCGAGAAATTACCCGCATTCTCACTCCCGGAACTTTGACTGATGACGGAATGCTCAAACCCAGACAAAATAATTTTTTAGCAGCAGTCGTCATTGCTGGGGAACATTGGGGATTAGCTTATACAGATATTTCTACGGGAGAATTCGTCACTACCCAAGCAGACAGTTTAGAACAATTAACCTTAGAATTACTGCGTTTGCAACCTTCGGAAGTCTTGGTACCGACTAATGCGCCGGATTTGGTGACTATGTTGAGACCCGGAGAGAAATCGGAGCATTTGCCCGATTGTTTGCCGAATTCTTTTTGCTATTCTTTGCGATCGCAAATTCCGTTTACTTTGCCCGAAGCAAAACAGAGAATCCTGCAAAAATTCAAAGTGCGATCGCTTGAAGGTATGGGATGCGGCCATTTGCCCCTCGCAGTGCGCGCCGCAGGTGGTTTGCTGCAATATATCGAAGAGACTCAAAAGGAAAAAGCAGTTTCTTTGCAAAGATTGCACACTTACACTCTCACCGATTTTCTCATACTCGACTACCAAACCCGCCGCAATCTCGAAATTACTCAAACAGTGAGAGATGGGGTTTTTCACGGTTCGCTGCTGTGGGCTATAGACAAAACCAGCACCGCAATGGGAGGCCGCGCTTTGCGCCGCTGGGTGCTCCAACCTTTGCTTAACATTAAAGGCATTTCCGCCCGACACGATACCATTCAAGAATTAGTAGAAAATAACGCCCTGCGCCAAGATTTTCAGCAGTTGCTGCGCCAAATTTACGACATCGAAAGACTGACAGGCCGCGCGGGTTCTGGAACAGCTAGCGCGCGGGATTTGGTCGCTTTAGCTGATTCTCTCTCGAAACTGCCGGAATTAGCCTCGATCGCAGCCCAAGGGATCTCGCCCTATTTGAAAGCGCTGCAAAATGTACCGCCAATTTTAGAAGAATTAGCAAGTAAAATTCACGAGCACTTAGTTGATGAACCGCCGATTCATTTAAAAGAAGGAGGTTTGATTCGATCGGGAATCAATCCGATGCTAGATGAAATGCGCCACACTGCATCAGCCGACCAAGAATGGATTGCCAATTTAGAAGCAACTGAGAGAAAACGGACGGGAATTTCTAATTTAAAAGTAGGCTACAATAAAGCTTTCGGCTATTACATCAGCATTACCAAATCAAAAGTAGACCAAGTACCGAGGGACTACACCCGCAAGCAAACTCTCACCAATGAAGAACGTTATAGCACTGAAGAATTAAAAGAAAGGGAAGTACGAATTCTGACAGCGCGGGAAGATTTAAATCAATTGGAATACGATATTTTTGCTCAAGTGCGATCGGAGGTAGGAGAACACGCCGAAATTATTCGCAACGTTTCCCGCGCCGTAGCGGCGGCGGATGTTTTGTGCGGTTTGGCAGAAGTAGCAGTTTACCAGAATTACTGCCGCCCGACTATGACAGAAAGTCGGGAAATTAAAATTATTGAAGGTTGTCATCCTGTGGTGGAAAAGTCTTTGCCGCCGGGATTTTTTGTACCTAATTCTGCTTTTTTGGGCCGGGAAGAATCGCTAAACCGCCCAGATTTAATTATTTTAACCGGCCCGAATGCTAGCGGGAAAAGCTGCTACTTGCGGCAGGTGGGTTTGATCCAGTTAATGGCGCAGATGGGCAGTTTTGTGCCGGCGAAAGCTGCGAGTTTGGGAATTTGCGATCGGATTTTTACCCGCGTCGGCGCCGTCGATGATTTGGCAACCGGTCAATCTACCTTTATGGTGGAAATGAACGAAACTGCAAATATTCTTAATCACGCGACGCCGCAATCATTAGTTTTGTTAGATGAAATTGGCAGGGGAACGGCGACGTTTGACGGACTGTCGATTGCTTGGTCTGTGGCAGAATATTTAGCAACTGAGATTCGGGCGCGGACGATTTTTGCGACTCACTATCACGAGTTGAACGAGTTAGCTTCTATTTTGGATAATGTCGCAAATTATCAGGTGACAGTGAAAGAGTTGCCGGATCAAATTGTATTCTTGCACCAAGTTCAGCCGGGAGGTGCTGACAAATCTTACGGAATTGAAGCGGGGAGATTGGCGGGTTTGCCGCCGTCGGTGATTGACAGGGCGAGACAGGTGATGAAGCAGATTGAGAAACATAGCAAAATTGCGATCGGGCTGCGGAAAGGTGTTAAAAAAGATGGTAAAAAAGAGTCGGAGGGCGAACAGTTGGATATTTTTGAGGATTGAAATTTCCTGTGAGAAAAAATTGTAGTAACTTCTATATTGCACCATTTTCAATAAGCCTTTCAGGGGCGGGCAGGATGCCCACCCCACAAGAAAATTTAATTTTGTGGAACAGGCATCCTGCCTGTTCTTGAGCATGGTGCAATATCTCAGTTACTATTTTTACTATAAACCACGAACTCTCCAGCAACTCTAACGCCCATTTTGCAACTTTCTTACCTCTTTGTGTACGCTCATCCCAATTTCCAAAGCTTCATTCAGCAACCGCCCGTATTCAGTCGCCCGATCGCTCACATCCACCGCCATCAAAGCAGCCAAATTACTTTCAATATTAGCAAATAACTCGTAACGGCGACCGATAAATTGCTGATTTTCCCGGAGAATTTTCTCTGTTTTCAAAGCACATACTAAACTTTCTCTAGTAATTTTTAGTGCCTCAACTGAAAAATATTTCACGGGCTCTCCTTGTGACTGATGCAACTCCGAATCAGTCATAACTCAAGCTGAGTGCGCTTGGCAAGCTTGGCAAATCAGGGCACTCTATGTTAACCAATTATTCTTGCAGAGACAGGACTTACAGAGAACCTAATTATGTAGGGTGCTCTTCTGCCACACACCTTACCGCTATTGACTATCGGCTGGATATTTCTCGTCAAATTCTAGTCACATTGTCTCCAAATTGTGTCCAAAAAGGTCATTTGATAGTCATTTCGTAGTCATTTCGTGGTCATTTGATAGTCATTTGATAGTCACTTTGACCCCCGACTCAGCCGTATTCTGGGCAATAAAAAACCTCAAACCGTTGATTTATCGTTGGTTTGAGGTTCTTATAGGCGCAAGCGGGCAGCGGGAATCGAACCCGCATAGTTAGCTTGGAAGGCTAAAGTTTTACCACTAAACTATGCCCGCGCACAGAAACTAAACATACCACAAGTCTCTGGGGATTGCAATAGGCCTGTGCAAAATTTTTGAATACTTCCCTCACAGTGGCTGAATCGGGACTTGCGGCCCGATCGCCCGATCGCGCCTACAATCCCCGTCTCCGATGCTGCGTAAGACTTTACGGATGGAAATAATCGTAAATTTGCTGCGCCAGACGCGGGCCAATCCCAGAAACTTCTGCCAACTGTTCGGGAGTCGCTAAACGGAGATAGTCGATCGACCGAAAATGTGCCAACAATTGTTTTTGTCGGTGGTGTCCCAATCCGGGAATTTCATCAAGGCGCGATCGCTTCATTCTCTCGCTTCTTCGATCGCGGTGAAAACTCACAGCAAACCTGTGCGCCTCATCCCGCACCCGGCGCAATAATTGTACCCCAGGCTGCTCAGAATTAGTTTGCAGCGGCAAAGATTCCCCCGGCAAAAATATCTCCTCTCGCTGCTTTGCCAAACTGACAACGCGCAACTCTTCTAGCAAATTCATCTCCCGCAAAACAGCCACAACTGCTGAAAGTTGACCTTTGCCGCCATCTATCATAATTAAGTCTGGTTTGTCGGAAATAGTATGAGAAACCGATGATAAATTGCTGAGTTCTTGCGGTTCTTCTAAATCGCTAAATCCATCTTCCATCTTCCCTCTTTCTTCTTCCTTCAATCCTCGGAATCTGCGACCGATAACTTCTGCTAAACTAGCAAAATCATCAGAATGACCCGATTTAATTTCAGGATTTTTAATTTTGTAATGGCGGTAGTGCTGGTTGGCGGGCAAACCGTCAATAAATACGACGCGGGAAGCTACGGCGTCAGAACCTTGAATGTGAGAAATATCGTAACCTTCAATGCGGCGAGGAACTTCTGGCAAATCGAGAATTTCTGCTAAATCTTCCATTGCTTGAGAATTGCGATCGCTCAATCTTTGCATTCTCGCCAATTCATACTCAGCATTGCGTTCCACCATCTCAATCAACTCAGCCTTAGTTTGCCGCTGCGGCGTCAAAATGGTAACTTTTCGCCCCTTACGGTTGCTCAACCAATCTGCTAATATTTCCGCTTCTGGCAATTCGTACTGCACAGAAATTTCGCTGGGAATTTCTACAGATTCGACATTTTGATAGTGTTCTTCCAACACCCGCTGCAAAATCGCTCCGGCCTCTACCCCCCCTCGTTCCCCCCCAAGGCTTGGGGGGGAGGAAAGAGAAAGTTGAGATAACTCTTGCCCCTCCTTGGCAACGGGGGGTTGGGGCGTTATTTCCGCCATAAATCCCAATCTTCCGACCAATTGACCTGCACGAATTTGGAACAATTGGACGCAAGCGTGCTGGGTGTCTGCCGCAAGTGCGATCGCATCTCTGGAAACCGTATCGTCGGGCAAAGACACTTTTTGACCCGCACTCAAAGACTGCAAACCCTTAATTTGATCGCGAATGCGCGCCGCCGTTTCAAAGTTTAAATCTTCGGCTGCCTCTTCCATTTGGGGTTCTAAAATATCGAGTAATTCCTGAGTTCTCCCCTGGAAAATCATCGCTACTTTTTGGATAATTTTTCGATACTCCTCCGGCGAAGTTAACCCTTGACAAACGCCGACGCAGCGCCCGATGTCGTAGTTCAAACAGGGACGGTCTTTAAATAGCGGTTGAGGGCGCTGCCGCAGCGGGAAAATCCGCTTAATTAAATGCAGCGTACTCCTCAGTGCCCCTGTATCAACGTAGGGGCCATAGTAGCGGTCTTTTGCACTACCTGCGCGGCGTTTGCGGGTAATAAAAATGCGCGGGTATTCCTCCGACCAGGTTATGCACAAATAAGGATATTTTTTATCATCTTTGAGGAGGACATTAAAGTAAGGTTGGTGCTGTTTTACGAGGTTTGCTTCTAACGCTAAAGCTTCTGCTTCTGTGTCGGTGGCGATGAATTCAATTTCGCGCACTTGCTGCACCATCATCGCGATGCGGGGACTAAGATTTTGGCTTTCGCGGAAGTAGGAACGGACGCGGTTTCGGAGTTTTTTGGATTTGCCGATGTAAAGGATGCGATCGCTCTCGTCTCGCATTAAATATACACCCGGAACCGCCGGAATTTCTTTGAGGCGACTTTCTAGGCGTTCCGAGTCTTTAACTAACGGCAGAGTTTTTGTGGATGGCATTGCAAGCTATCTCAGCAAAATAGAGACTGATTGTACACTCTTTTATTTTACCTTAATTGTGCCGATTTTGACTGCTGCTACCGTCGCCAAACCCACCGATTAAACTGGAAAATCAGTTACAATATCTGAGATAAAAACTTGCGGGTGCGTTCTTCCTTCGGATTTTGAAAAAACTCTTCTGGCTTCGCTTCTTCCACTAAAACGCCGCCATCCATCAATACAATGCGATCGGCAACTTCGCGCGCAAACCCGACTTCGTGAGTCACCACCACCATTGTAATTCCTGTTTGAGCCAAATTTCGCATTACATCTAACACTTCCCGCACCATTTCCGGGTCTAATGCTGATGTCGGTTCATCAAACAGCATGATTTTAGGCTGCATGGCTAGAGAACGTGCAATAGCGACCCGCTGCTGCTGTCCTCCAGACAACTGTCCGGGATATTTTTTTGCTTGTTCCAAAATTCCCACTCTTTCTAACAGTTGCATTGCCACTTCTTCGGCTTTTTTCTTCGGCCAGCGGCGCACCCACACCGGCGCTAGCATGACGTTTTGCAAGACTGATAAGTGGGGAAACAGGTTGAATTGCTGAAACACCATTCCTACTTCGCGGCGAATTGTCTCGATGTTGCGTAAGTCGTGGGAAAGTTCGATTCCGTCGATCGTAATTTTACCTTGCTGGTATTCTTCTAATGCGTTGAATGTGCGAATAAAAGTCGATTTTCCCGAACCGGATGGCCCCATAACGACCACGACTTCACCTCGGTTTACTGTCATGCTGACACCTCGCAGTACGTGAAATTGTCCGTACCATTTGTGGACGTTTTCTGCTACGATTACTTGTTCTGGGATTGTGGGTTTAGTTTCCATATTTTTTTATTTTTTAACCGCTGATGAAGGGGGATGAACGCAGATATTTTTTTACCTTTGACCTACGCCTAAAGTTCCCTCTATTTTGCGGCTTGCTAGGGACATTGAGTAGCAAAATATCCAATAAATGATCCCGACGAATATGTAAACTTCGGCGTATCTACCGATATAGGATGGATTTGCTAAAACTGCGCGGGATATTCCGATTAATTCTAACATTCCGAATAGAGACAGCAGGGATGTATCCATAAATAATCCGATGAATTGACCCCCGATCGCAGGAATGACTATTCGCAGTGCTTGAGGCAGTACAATTAAAATTGTAAGCAGGGGTGTATTTAGCCCGATCGACTTAGCTGCTTCTATTTGTCCCCTGGGCACGGCTTGCAAGCCACCGCGCACGTTTTCCGCCAAGTATGCCGCACTAAATAAGGTTAATCCAGCAATCGCTCTAATCACTCTATCCAATTTCGGATATTCGGGCGGCAAGAAGAGTTGCAGCATCACTTGACCTAAAAACAAAATGCCAATTAATGGTAAACCGCGAATAATTTCAATGTATAATGTTGATAACAGTCTCACAACTGGCAAAGAACTTTGTCTCCCGAGTGCTAGCAATACTCCCAAAGGAAAGGAAAGCACAATACTAATAACTGCTAAAAACAGCGTCAGCACTAAACCGCCCCAATCATTTGTTGACACTTCTGTCAAACCCAACCCGCCTTTAATTAGCCATAAAACTATTGGGAAGGAAAGAACCCAAATTGCAGGCATCCAGTCCATGATTTTTGGGTGAATTTGCCTTCCGACGGCATAGCTGGCGGCGGCTGCGATAATAATTCCTAAGAGGTAGAGGCGAGAGGTTAGGTCGATCGGCGAAATGACCGCACCCACAACCGCAGCACCGAGTATAATTAGTAAAGGCGGATTCCAAAGACGTTCTTGCCGCTGAATGTTTCCCCAAGTTAATCCTCCTAACAAGGTAATTATAGCCGTTACTATCCACAGTCGCCAGTAGGATTCGCGGGGAAATCTGCCGGCGAAAAATAGCGGTAAGTTAGCTTCTAATACGCGCCATTGAGCTTTTGTTGTTGCCCAAACGATAATTCCTTTAATAGTTTGGAAGGCGATAATTAGACAAACTACTGTCAGAATGCTGTTGTACCAGGTACTAAATAGGTTTTTGCGCGCCCAATTCCAAGGGGTAGGCGATTCGGTGGCTGGGGGGGGAAGTACAGGTATTGTTTCCATAGATTGTGAGTTGTTATTAATTTCTAATACTGTTAGCTAAGATTCCTAAAATTTTATTCACATCTCTCAAGTAATATTCACCTAAATCAATCTCAATAATTTGTTCTTGCAACTTCAGGAATTTCCAGATAGTACCTGTAGTAACAGTCCCATAAATCGCAGGAATTTCGTTGCCTTCACGTTCATTAAATATTCTAGCAGCCAACATTTCTGCTACGCACTGTCCCAATCCGCCATTGATATTTTCCTTCTTGGCTTCTACAATGATGATTATCGGCGCTCTAACAATTAGTAATTCTGGGGAATGACTGATCAGAAAATCGCAATTTCCATTTAATCCTTTTTCAATATCTACTGTAAAGTCTATTCCCGAAAACAAACTAATTTCCAAGTTTAACTGTTTTCTAAGCTCGATCAAAATCGGTGCGATAATCATTTCAGAGCGAGCTTTTTCAGTGTTGCTGCTCAAGGCTAACGGTATATTATCTTTAAGAATTTCGGCAAGTAATGTACTCGACTCTAATTCTGATACAGCAGCGAACATATCCATCTTATCGGAAATCGTTAAATCAAAATTTTTAGTTACTCGGTCTAAGCTAAAGTCACTGTATGCCATTTGACGCGCTATCCTTTTATTGCCATTAAAATAGATTAAATTTCCCCTATTTATCTTTCCTTGATTTGTACGGTTTTATTGTACCAATTCATGAACAGAGAAACTATCAAACTAATTGTTAGATATGTTACCATGATAATTAACATTGCTTCGATCGCCCTTCCGGTCTGATTCAACGTCGGAGAACCCACAACAAAATAAACGTCGGGATAAGCAACCGCAACCGCTAAACTCGAATTCTTAGCTAAATTCAGATACTGACTGGTTAAAGGTGGCACAATCACCCGCAAAGCTTGCGGCAAAATTACCATCCGCATCATTGTTCCAGACTTCAGCCCCAAAGACTTTCCCGCTTCCCACTGGCCTCTCGATACTGACTGAATTCCGGCCCGGACAATTTCTGCAATGTAACTGCCAGTATACAAGCTGAGTCCTGTCACCAAGGCTGCAAATTCAGGAGTTAATTTTAATCCTCCTTCGAGTTGCAATTCTGGCGTCAAGCGGGGGAAATCTAGCCGAAAAGGCAGATTTTTGGTGATAATCCAAGCTAAGACTGCACTCAGCCCGATCGCACCTAGAGCCCAAAACAACTGTCTTCCCGGCTTAGCTTCTTCCAACATCACCCGCGCCCGCCACATCCACAGCCCCGCCGCCGCCAAAACTCCGACAGTTAGCAAAATCAACCAAATCTCAAAACCCGGCAAAGCCAGAGGCCAAGGTACAGCAATGCCGCGATTTGTCAAGTAAATCGGCCCCCTCATCTGCTGATGGTCTTCGAGTTTTGGCAGGGAAATGAAAACTGCAAAATACCAGAAAAATAATTGCAGCAATAACGGCGTATTTCGCAAAATTTCCACATACAAACCAGCCAAACTCCGCAGCAGCCAATTGTCGGAAAGGCGCGCAATTCCTACCGTCAAACCCGCAACTGTTGCGAAAATAATGCCGAGGCCCATCACCCGCAGCGAGTTGATTAAACCGACAAAATAAGCTTGTCTGTAACTGTTTTCGGGACTGTATGGAATTACACTTTCGCCGATATCAAAAGATGCTTGAGAATTGAGAAAATCAAATCCAAACGCAATCCCCAGTTGCGAGTAATTGGCGCTCAGATTGTCCCAGAGAATGGCGATAACAACTATGACTAAAATTAGGGCGATCGCCTGTCCGGCTATTTTCCAGAAGCGATCGTCCCGCAGCAGTTTTGATATATCTTTAAAAAAAGTGGGAAATTTCTGCGATTTGCCCGGTTGAGGTTCTGGGTTCATAACTGTTTAATGTAGAGCACACTATACCTAACTTTAGCCTGCCTAAAATATCTTGTAGGGTACACCTAGCAAGCACCTTAAAAGTCGGGTAAGCGCGGAGTACCTTCCTCTCTAAAATATCTGGTTGGTTAACTGTTAACAGTCAACGGTCAACAGTCAACAGTTAACTAAAATTAACGGAACGGCGGCGAGTAAAGCAAACCGCCATCTTTCCAGAGTCTGTTTTGACCCCGTTCTAACTTGAGTGTACTTTTGGGGCCGAGGTTGCGATCGTACATTTCCCCGTAATTCCCCACTTTCTTAACAACGCGGACGGCGTAGTCGTTCGGTAGTCCCAAACCTTTACCTAAATCTCCTTCTGTTCCTAGCAAACGTTTGACGCTGGGGTCAGTAGTGCTTGCCACTATTTTGTCTACATTTCCTGAATTAATTCCCAAATCTTCAGCTTCAATCGCCGCGAAAATAATCCATCTCACCGCGTCCGACCATTTAGGATCGCCGCTTTTCACCGCTGGGGCTAATGGTTCTTTTGACATCACGATCGGCAAAACAACATTATTCTCGGAATTCGGCAGAGTTGTCCGCTTCGAGACGAGTTGCGATCGATCGGCAGTAACACCTTGACAGCGACCTTCTTGATAGGTAGCAAAGACAGCATTCACATCTTCAAACACCACAGGAGTGTATTTAATTCCTAATTTTCGCATTTGGTCGGACAAATTTTGTTCGGTGCTAGTACCTGTCTGCACGCAGATAGATTTGCCCGCAAAATCTTTTAAACTTTTGATGCCGCTGTCTTTTTTGACCATGATGCTTTGAGAGTCATAAAAGATCACCGGGGCAAATTCCATTCCGGTAGTGCTGTCGCGACTCGCGGTGTAGGTGGTATTTCGGCTGAGAATGTCGATTTCTCCGGCCTGCAAAACTGTAAATCTATCTTTGGCGTTGAGCTTTCGGTACTCGACTTTTTCGGGATCGTCAAATATTGCGGCCGCTACCGCCCTGCACACATCCACATCTAGTCCCGAATATTTGCCCTTTTCGTCTACAAAGCTAAAACCCGGCAGTTCGCCGCTGACGCCACAAATCAGTTTACCGCGGCTGACAATTGTATCTATCCGGCTCGAACCTTGTTGCGATTTGCCTTCGGCAGTTGTTGTTGCTGGTGTTTGTCCGATTTTTGCCGATCGATCCCTACAAGACGCCAACGGTGTCACAAGTAACACGCTTGCTAGCAGCAGAAATCCCCATTTACGCATAGATTTTAATAGAACGCTTTCCTGACAATCCTACCTTGTAGCTGTCGAGAACTGTGGCGATCTGCGATATACAACAGCCTCCGGCTTCAAATTAGCCATTCTGCATCCGGTGCTGAACTGTGACCACTGCACCGACTACCCGCCTGTTTTTTTTGAGCAAGCTGGGAACCCAGAGTTAGAAACCCGGTTTCTGGCTGGAGGTGTCGTCGTCAAACCCAAGATTTATCCTTGAAACCGGGTTTCTTTTCTGGTATTTCTGCCCAGCGCGAGGAAGCATCGCCCTTCCCTGGAATATTTATCCGATTTTGATTGAATCCGCTCACAGTAGCTCTGGTGCTAGCCGCTGCTCAGCTAAATCGCGGATTAGGGAAAGCCGAGACTGGATGTATTCGTCCAACAAATCTGCTTCTTTGCCATTAAGCGCAGAGTTCGTCTTTAACTGCTTTAGCAGCCACTGTACCAAGGTCGCATCGTCCAAATTGACTAACAGAGTAGCTTGGGTGGTCTCAATTAATGACCAGAGTTGGCGTAACATGACTGGAGTCATAAAACCTCGTTGAGCGTAAATACGCACTTAATGGGCGGGCATAGCGAAAAGCTGGTCTTGGTGTCTCAAGCCGATAGACGAAAAGCACCCTCATGTCGATCGGCTTAATGATTATTTTATATTTGACCACAATAACTTAATACAGTAGTGTCACAAGTTACAACACACAAGATGTTATAAGAGTTCCCAATTCCTTCACATTGAGATAAACATCTTGATAAAAGATTAAAAATCTTTACACGCGATCGTTCGTGGGGGCTGCCAAGAGCTGTCCGCGATCGGGCACTCCTGCCCGGTTCGCGAGAAAATTAATTAAGCTGTGGCGTATAGGACTTACGCATTGACAAAAAACATTATCTATGTATTCTCGCTCCTGCCATCACTGCTAAGGTGCGCCAAAATATGCTCACCGACAACTAAAGTGAACAGATTCCTTTGCACTTCATACCAATTCCTAATTATCTTTTTCGAGCGCATCAACTCCAATTTGATAAATGCGTGAAGTGAGCAAAATATGTGAGTCTCGCTCGCGAACATGTCTATCACCATGAACCGCCAAATTCCACATACTTGTTTGAACGCTCTATGAAAGGTTTCAAGGCCCCAATGAACATCGTGAATTGTGATAAATTCACTTCGACTTTTCTCTTTAAGCATGGACGGCTCTGGCAGATATAAAATATAATGTCTAGAGTCTTGTTTTTTAAAGTCTTTCCTCAACAACTTTATAAATACAAATTCTTTTATATGAGTCACTAATCCTTCATCGAGCATTCCTAAAGTGCTGACTTGATAATACTTTTGCCGCTCATTTGAGTGAGAGAATTCTGTTTTTTTTCAATTCCGAAGATAAAACCCAGTTTCTGGTTGATTAGAAATTTTAAGTTTTCTACTCCTGAATACCAACTATCTCCCGTTACTATTCTTGGTTTCACTCCCCATTCTCTGATTTCCCTCACCATTTCTCTAAAATAATCGTTTTTGGTTTGACCCTCTCTTTTATCGTCAATTATGTAATTGATTGGCAATGAATTATTATAAACATCACTATAATATAGCGTGATTAACTTCAATCCCATGATCGGCTTATGGTATTTACCTGACAAAAAATAGCTAAGTAATTCCGTATGTTGAGGTTCACTATACAGCTTTTCTATAACTGTATCGTCACCACTTAATATACCTCCTTCTAAGTTAATAACTTTTTCTATCATCGAGAATACATCTTTCGGTTCATATCTCTCTCTAAGCAAAAAGCGATTAATACTATCATGGGAAACGTCTCCCAATATCTCTGCTAACCTACTGCACCCCCCTCTCCTTGGGTTCTGAGAGTAAAAATAAGGTGTATAGCTCCTTATTGCATTGCGCTGTCGAGGTTTTACTTATTTTTCTGATTGTCCGATACACGTTAGTAGATGTTCCTTCTTTATCAATTCACTCTTTGGTTATTTTGTCAATGCGTAAGTCCTATGGCTTAATAATCTAGTTATTTATTAATTGCTATAACTGTCTTTGAGCGAGTATGTCTCATAAGCAACAAAACCAAAAATCAGAATAGCTAAGACAATGCTGATCCGCCCTGTACCAAAGCCTACTCCACCACTATCCTGAGATTTACCGATCCAATCTGCGAAGGAAGCGCCCAATGGTCTAGTCAGGATATATGCGAGCCAAAAAGCCCCGACCTCATTAAGTCCTGAGCGCCAGTATGCGAACGCTGGTAAAGCAAATAACAAGGCAAACAGTACACCTGATGTGAAGTTCCCCAAACCCCAAGTTGATGCTGTCATATCACCTGCGGCTGTGCCAAGCGCAAATGTAGCCATAACGGTTGCCCAGTAAAATAACTCGCGCCGAAGTGTGTAAATATGATTAATCGATAAAGTCTTTTCGCTCATATACCAAACTGCAAAAATAATACTAAGTACGATGGAAAATCCTACAGTCGATAGGAGATACGAAACACCTAATACAACATGGATAGCATCAGCAGCCATTGTTCCGAATATAGCGACCATAATAATAGCTAACCAATAGACCCAGGGAATATATTTCCGTACTAAAAACTGTATTAGTAAAGCAATCACTAATCCACTTCCCCCCAGAGCGACCGCAAAAATTGGGTTCATCTGATGGGCTAGGTAATCTGAAGTTGTTTCGCCCATTCCCGTAGTCAGCAACTTGATAATCCAGAAAAAGATGGTAACTTCTGGCAGCTTTTTGATCGTGCGATGCTGTGCAGATTGTTCTGTACTGTTTGGTTTTGGCTTCATATCTGGGTGGATTTTAGTTGCGACTTTACTGAATGTACAGCAGTTAGCGAATTTACAGCAGATTCCAGGCAAATAAAGTACACCTTAATCCCAAGCACTTACCAAAATGGTTGACAAACCCTTGCAACCGTACTCCATAAACCTGGAAATTGCTGTAAATTATATATTTCAATGGCGTATTCCCCACTCGTCAAATCCTCTCCCCCTCTCCCTCTCGAACATAGCAGCAGCTTACTCAGGGGCTAGCCCCTTTTGAACCCGCGCCAGAATTATTTCTAATTCAGCGATGATTTTTGTAGCCCCCTCCAAATCATTTGATTCGGCTCGACTTTGAACCTGATCTGCCATCTCGGGCATTAACCGCACCGCCGCCGTAGCGCTGACACCTTTAATTTGATGAGCCTGGCGGGCCAGTGTCTCCATATCTCCCGAGGCGATCGCCTCCTTAGCAGCTTCTAAATAACTAGCAGTATCCACCACAAAAGTTTGCAGTATTTCCCGCTCAAACTCTAAATCAGCGCCCGAAATTTCGTGCAAACGTGCCATATCGACTACCGATTCGAGATCTGGCTCAGAGTGTGGAAGTTCCTCACCATTAAACTGGGGAGTTTCAATTTTTAGCTTGGCGGACCAATTTTCTAGTACCGATTTTAACTTTTCAATCGCAATAGGTTTGCTAATATAATCGTCCATGCCCGCCGCCAGACACTTTTCCCGATCGCCCTTCAAAGCATTCGCAGTCATCGCAATCACCACCGTCTTTTGATGCGGCTGCATCTTGCCAGCAGCAACATCTGCCGCTTCTAGGCGGCGCAATTGCAGCGTTGCTTCGTAACCGTCCAAAACCGGCATCTGACAGTCCATCAACACAATGTCATACTTTTTCAGAGCAACCATAGATACAGCCTCTGCACCGTTATTGGCAACATCCGCCGCGCATCCCAAAACTCTGAGTTGATTCAGACCAACTTTTTGATTGATTGGAGTATCTTCAACTAACAAAATCTTTAAACTTGCTAAGTCCCGGTTGTCAATAGCTGAGGCTCGATTGGACGTTGGATTTGCTCGCGGCTCATCAATCAGCGTACTCGGGGCGATCGCATTTGCCAAGCAATCAAATAGTCGGTGAGCTTTCACAGGTTTAGTTAAATAGCCACTAAAACCGCTATCTACCAAGCGTTTCGCCTCTCCAAGCTGAGTCATTGAAGTCAGCACCACCCACTTTGTCTGCTGCATTGCCGGCTCAGAAATCCTCAAGCGTTCGAGACTTCCCGCCACCATTTCCGGCAACTGAATATCAACCAAAACAATATCGTAAGGGGAATTAAGGCTGACAGCTTTGTACAGAGATGCGATCGTCATCCAACCGTTCTCAACCTCCTCAACCTCCATTCCCCACAAAACAGCCATTCTCACTAGCACTTTTCGCACTGTCGGCTTGTCGCTAGCAATTAACATTTTTCTCCCCGCCAGCACCGTTTCTAAATTCACTTCGCACGCTGTCCCGACAGCAGTTAAATTTTCCTTAACTGTCGGCACAGTAAACCAAAAAGTCGAGCCTTGGCCAGGGGTACTTTCCACACCGATTTGGCCACCCATTAACTCCACCAACTCCTTAGAAATAGCCAGCCCCAAACCTGTACCACCATATTTTCTTGTCGTAGAGGCATCAACTTGAGTAAAAGATTGGAACAGCTTTCTTTTGTCTTCTGGAGCAATCCCAATTCCTGTATCTGTGACTTTAAACAGCAGGAGCATGGAGTCCTTGTTTTCTATTTTTAAGGGTTCGATATTCTCGAAAATTTTCTGATTATCGCTGGCTGCCCATAACCCAGGATTACTAGCATTAGCCACCTCAATTACCACTTCTCCTGCTTCTGTAAACTTAATAGCATTGTTAATCAAATTAGTGAGTATTTGCCGCAACCGCGCTGCATCACCTTTAATTTGCAGCGGCACGTCGCTGTCAATCAGTGCCACCACTTCTATACCTTTTTCTTGTGCGGGAGTTGCCAACAAATCCAGCACTTCATTCACACAGATACTGAGGTTAAATTCTAGTATTTCTAAGCGCATTTCTCCGGCTTCCAGTTTGGATAGATCCAGAATATCGTTAATGATGGAGAGTAAATTTTGACCGCTGAGTTTCAGCGTCTGTACAAAGTCAACCTGTTCGGGAGTAAGGTTCGTTTTCAGCAGCAAATCAGTCATCCCCATCACTCCATTCATCGGAGTACGGATTTCGTGACTCATATTTGCTAAAAATAATGACTTCATTCGAGACGCTTCTAGGGCTGCTTCTCGGGCCTGCTGCGCTTGTTCAAAAAGAGTAGATTGCTGAATGGCGATCGCCAACTGCACGCTCAACCTTCCCAGCAAATCCACCTCAGAATCAGTCCAAACGCGCGGAGATCTGCACTGATGGGCAATCAGCAATCCCCACAACCGATTTTGACTCGTTTCCAAACTATTTCCCGCCGGCCCCATTCCCGTTGCCGGCGAATATTCGGCTGCCAAATCCTGACTTTCATCACCTATGAAAATTGGTACCACTAAATTAGCCCTTACCTGCAAACTCGCCAGTAAATCTCGGTGTGTTTCACTCAAACTGGCCGTATAAATATCTGCCATTGCTTGAATTTTCCCGGTGCTGTACAGGGATACATAATTTTCCCCAAAGGATGTCATTGGAACTTCTCTTCCCAGCAGTGGCATCCAATCATCCCCTACAGATTCCACCACAACAAGCGCTGTTTCCTCGGACTCAAAACGATAAATTACTGTGCGGTCAGTTGCCAGCAACTGTCGCACTTCTTGTACAGCAGTGCTCAGAGTTTGAGTCAGGTTGAGAGATTGCCGGACTCGCTGGGCGATCGCCGAAACCAGCCGTTCTTGTTCTGCTTGTTCTCGCAGCATTCTCTCAGCTTGCTTGCGTTCGGTGACATCGCGGATTACCGCAGCAAAGCACAGCGGTTCGGTGGTTTGAGGGTGCTTGACCAGAAAAGCATTCATCACAACATCAATGGGTTGTCCGTTGCCCAAGTGCTGCATTTGACCTTCGCCTTGCCACTGGCCCTGACTGATAATTGTTGGTAAAATCTCTTGACTGAATTTCTGTTGAAAATAGGGCCCAATATAATCCCATATCTCCGTATAAAGCACTGCCGAAAGATTCTCTACACCCACCAGTTTTCGTCCGGCTTCGTTGACAAACAGTGTTTTGCCTTTCAGAGTAGCCATACCGATAAAATCGCTGCTGTTTTCAATCAGCGACACAAATTTTTGCCGTTCTTCTTCTCCTTTTTTGCGTTCGGTAATGTCGCGTTTGACGCACACATGACAAATTACATCGTCGGCGTTGTTAATCACAGAGTATGCCGCAACGTCGATCGCCAGCGTCTGGCCTTTTTTAGTGGAGTTAGTAATTTCGCCCCGAAAACTTCCTGTTTTCGCTAAACTTTGGGCAATTGCCGAAAAACGCTCCCCGGCAACCAGCGGCGAAGCTTCTGCTTCTAATTCCGCGTCTGTGTATTCTAGAAGCGTTTGGTGAGCAAGATTTTGTTCGAGGAAAAACCCGTCTGCATCGATAATGACGATCGCATCATTGGAGTTTAAAAATATTTCTCGGTAAAGCTTTAGTTTTTCCTCAGCTCGCTTGCGTTCAGTGATGTCTCTTTTGACAGTTACGTAACAAACTACATCCCCAGCATCATTGAGAACCGCAAAAGCCGAAAGCTCGACCTCAACTGTTCCCATTTGCCCAGCCTTAATACAAGTCATTTCGCCTCGGTAACTCCCGGAAGAGGCCAAGCTTTGCAGCACCGACGCAAATGTCTGTTCTCCCATGTTAGTGGCAGGCGTTTTTCCCCACAATTTTGACGCGCTGTGACCCAGCAAAGCCGTGTGAGCTTGATTTGTTTCTAAGTAATAGCCTTGGGGGTCTAAGATCGCGATCGCATCGTTGGATTTCAAAAAGATTTGTTGATAAAGTTGCAGCTTCCGTTCAGCTTGTTTCCGGGCGCTAATATCCGTGAACAAGCCGTAGTAAACTATCTCCCCCGATGCTTGAAATTCGGGCTGGGAAGCTCCTTGCACCCATTTAAGTTTTCCTGACGGAGTGACAATTCTTCCTTCCCACCGCCAAGGCTGCAAATTTTCAGCAGAAAGCGTGACAGAGTTGAGAAAATCATCTCGATCTTCGGGATGAATCATCTCAACAATTACATTAAAATCCTGCTGAGCAGCCTCTGGTTCTATTTCATACAATTCTCTGCAGCCCGCGCTCACAAACGAGAAAGCCATCGATCCGTCTGGCTGCAAGTCAATTTGATATACCGTACCCGGTACGCTAGCAGTAATTTTTTGCAGTTTGGCTTGGCTGTGATTCCTGGCTTCATCTGTGGTCTGCAATTGACCAATCTCTCTAGAAAAACCCAAAACCCCAAATATATTACCCTGTGTATCGCATAGCGGCACTTTTTGCGTATCAAAGATGTGCTGTTTGCCAGCTTCAAAGAGGATCGCCTGGTAGGGATTGCGAACCCTCTCCCCAGCCAGCACAGCTCGATCTTCCTCACGGATGCTCCTAATTGAGTTGTTGCGATCGCCAAATACTAATTCGGATGAAAACCCTAATTCAATATCATCTTTGCCGATAATTTCCTCAACATTTTTTCCCACATATTCAGCAAAACTTTGATTGACAAAAATGTATCTAAAGTTTCTATCTTTCGCAAAAACTCGATCCGGCGCCTCGTCAATTACAGCCCGCAACAATAGTTCTTGACTTTCCGAATCCAGAGCAAAATTATTTTGAAATTTATCCTTAACACTGGTCGTTTGACGCGCTAAAGCTATTAACTGTTTTGCACAAATTTGAGCTACAGTGTGAAGCAAACCAAGGTGCTCCAAATTAAAAGCAGTAGCCTGCTGTGCACCAATGAAAAATACTCCCAACAATTCTTCACTTTCATCGGGGTTTGCTGGTGCCATCAAGACCGACTGAAACTCAGCAATTGGTGGAGGAGCGATATTGTGCGCCCAGTCCCGATTGCCAGCAAGCCATTGAGCGCGAGCAGCTTGCAAGCGCCCTTCAATTTCGGCTCTGGTGCTAGCACTTAACGGCTGTAGGTGTTGGAGATATAGTCGATCGTCCGGTAACGTCAAAATTGTGATCGCATCTGTGGGAATGAGGCGATCGAGATGTGCCAGACACGCCGACCAAATTTCATCAGCACTGAGAGCGGCTTGAACTTTTGCCGTAAGTTCGTTGAGAACTTGCAGTTCCAAGGTACGCTGGCGGACTTGTGCTTTGAGGCTGGCGGCTAGGATTTGCATAGTGCTCACCAAACTGGTTTGCTTATATTATAATTATTGATTTTTAAACTTTTTCAAACAATGATCTTAAAATACATCCGCCGAAAAGACAACTTTTTTATATTTAAATTACCTTCAACCGATTAAAAAAAAGCGTGCGATCGGGAGCAAAGCGGCACAGCAAGGCACCTGGTTTGCTCCCGCAGCGAGATTGGGCAGCGAAGTTATCCCATTAAAATCACGTTATCGATCACATGGATCACGCCGTTATCAGCTTCGATATCCGCAGCGACAACTGTAGCATTTTTCACCTCAAAACCGTCAGAACAATCAATTTTAATCGGCGAACCTTCCAAGGAACTAACAAAACCGAGTTTGGCCAAATCAGCTTTCATAAACTTGCCCGATACGACATGAAACATCAAAATCCTAGTCAGTTGGGGAACGTTCTGCACTAGGGTGGTGATAGTTCCCGGCGGCAATTTCGCAAAAGCATCGTCAGTGGGTGCAAAGACAGTAAAAGGGCCCGGACTTTTGAGCGCATCTACTAAATTAGCTACTTGCACGGCTGTTACCAGGGTTTGGAACGAACCCGCACCTACGGCAATATCAACAATATCAGGCATTGTGTTTTACCTCATCTGGGAAAAAAGTTCTATTAAGTATCGTAAACTGAGGCGGGCAACAATACCTACTGTCTTTTTTGAAAAATTGGTAATTATTTTGTAGTGAGGACTTCAATCCTCAGATTTTTGATGAGGACTGAAGTCCTCACTACAAACCTAATAATATAGGACTTACGCATGGGGGCCTTGAAACCTGGTTTTTTACGAAAATACTTTGTTAAAACCCGCAGATTAGGTGAAAAGCCCAGTTTCGAGGAGTCGGAGTGCGTCCAGGACTGTAATAGTTATTTTACCCGACATAATATTACTAACCGCTTGGCATTTTAACCGCGCGGGGGTTTACAATTTCTACAATACTGCTGCGGGCGATTGTGATACCCCAATTCTCTGTTTCTGAATTTGCTACTTCAGCATTTAGGTTTTCTCCCTTTTGAATGCTAAAACTGCCGTACAAAATTGAAATTTCAAAAATGTCTGTAGTAATCACCGCAGGCTTGCGGTGTTCGGCATCGCCCAAAGAAATTCCGAAGAATTCAGCTTCCAGTTCGCCAACTGCCTCTTCATCGTGTACAGTCCAACTGATATCGCGACAGTCTTTGAATGCCAGGATATAAGGCAATCTTTCTTCTGGATTGTAGACGCATTCAATTAATACTTCGTTTCCCCATGAAGATACGTTGACTTTTGTGATTAAAGATGTAAGACCCCCCAACCCAAGCAAGTTATAGTCATCCTTCCAATCACTCATTTAATTTTTCTCCCGTATTGTGAGTACCTATAATTAAATTACCAAATTCGTCTCTCGTTCGCAATAATTTACCATCTCTATCGAGACGCAAACCTTTGTTGAGATTTTTTCCATCTGATCCATATTTCGGTGCAGGCGTTCTAATCACTTCACCGTTAGGACGGATCATTACTGTTGACTTATCAAAAAATTTATATTCAACATAACCATCTCTAGTAGTTCTGATTTCTGCACCCAAGCCACGCAAAAAATCATCGATTTCTTGGCGATTCATCCCGGTTAAGTCTCCAAACTCCGATGCAATTCCATTTCCTCCAACTCCCTGACTCGGCACGCAAGTCTCCTCACCAACCATTGCATTTTCGAGTTTAGCACAGACAGTTGGAGAATGGGAAAAAGGAAGTGCGGCAACGGATTCGCTTTCTGAGGATGTAACGGATGGATGGAAGAAGGAAGAAGGAAGAAGGAAAAAGGAAGAATCATTCTTCAAACTCGCAATAGCCAATTACCAAGGTTCCCTGCTTTTGGGCTCAATTACCAATTACCAATTACCAATTCCCCAAACAAATAGGGCGCACACCGCACGCCCTATCCCTATCTATCAGCAATTAGCCAACACTTATTGGCCGCCGATTTGCACTTTCACCACGCGGTTTTTTTCAGCTTCTGCTTTGGGTAAATTCAGGTGCAAAACTCCATTTTTGTACTCAGCTTGTACGCTGTCATTTTGAACCCGTGCGGGTAGGGGAATCACCCGGCGGAACGAACCGTAGCGGAACTCAGAGCGAGTCATGCCTTTATCTTCAGTCTTAGTTTCCTGATGGCGTTCGCCGCTGATAGCAACAGCTTCTGCGGTTACTTGTACATCCAAATCCTTAGCTTCCATGCCTGGAACTTCTAATTTAAGGTGGATGGCTTCGGGAGTTTCATCGAGTTCGGCGGCGGGTACAAAAGCAACACCGTTAGATGCGCGATCGGTTGCCGGAGTCAAGCTATCAAACAACCGATTCATTTCTCGCTGCAAGGAGTCCATTTCCCGCAAAGGTTCCCAACGAATAAGTGCCATAACTAATACCTCGACTATCTGAAGTTTTTAGGGGTTGAGAAACACTTGACTCAACCTGTATTTAATATATTCCCGCTCCAGAAACAGGGGGATTCGGTTTTCCGCAAAAAGACCGATCGCATTTCCGAACATTCGCGATCGATACTTCTAAATCATTGCAGGTGCGGGTATCCGATCGCACTGCAGCCAAACACTTTTAGATTTTAGATTGCATCTAGAAGTTCCAACCTAAAATCTAAAATTTAAGATCTCCAATTTCAGATCGGTTAACTCCACCGCGAATGCTGATAAGAAGCGTAGGTATCAAACAAAGCACCCACCAAACCAAAAGTTAGACCGATCACGAAAAAACCCTGGAGGGGACAGCCGCTGCCGAAAGTAGCTAAGAACTGCAAAATCAGGTCTTCTCCAGAACGACCAACTCCTTGGAGAGCAGGGACGAAGCCGATCAGCGAAAAGCTAGTCAATCCCGCGCCGATTAACAATATGGGGGCGACAAAGCTCAACAGGCTGGTCAGCAGTACAGAGCGAAGAAAATTGGGAAAAATGCTCATAAGGGTCGGTAAATTCAGCTAAACTGCCGAAAGGTACAAGCAAACAAAACTTGTCCTTTTCTACGATAGGCAGCGATCGCCCTCAGTGGGCGGTTCTGTCAGAAATCTTAAATGTTATAGAAAAAACTTGTTTAAGATTTGTAGAGAGATTTCATTTTTGGCAGTTGTTCTAGAGTCGAAATCCTTTGAGCACAACTACACCATCGAGCCTCAGTTTATGGAGTCAGCGGTTGCTGGCAGCAATTTTATTGGGCGGCCAAGTCATGCTGCACTTGCTGAAGGGCAAAATTCACCGCCGCAACACCCTCGACCAAATGGCAGCAGTCGGCCCGGAATCTCTGCTGATTGCTTTGCTGACTGCGGGTTTTGTCGGCATGGTATTTACTATTCAGGTAGCGAGGGAGTTTATTAACCTCGGGGCCGGCAATGTCGTCGGTGGCGTTTTGGCTTTGTCTTTGACTCGCGAACTCGGCCCCGTCTTAACAGCCGTCATCGTGACGGGACGAGTAGGTTCGGCTTTTGCAGCGGAAATCGGTACGATGCAGGTAACAGAACAGATAGATGCCCTGCTGATGCTCAGAACAGACCCGATCGACTATTTAGTCATTCCCCGAGTCATTGCTTGCTGCTTGATGCTGCCAATTTTAACCATCATGTGTCTCGTCACCGGCATCCTCGGCGGACTGCTGATTGCTACGACGATGTACGGCATCTCTGAAAGCGTGTTTTTAGAATCAGTCCGCAATTTCCTGAGTCTGTGGGATATTTGCAGCGCGGCAATTAAGGCTTTTGTATTCGGTGGCTTGATTGCTGTAATCGGCACTAGCTGGGGTTTGACCACCACCGGCGGCGCAAAAGGCGTCGGTCAATCGACTACTACGGCGGTGGTGACGGCTTTACTGGCTATTTTTATTGTGAACTTTTTCATGACATGGCTGATGTTTCAGGGGACGGGTTCTAGCGTACTCAAAGGCTTGTAAGCTAGGAAACAGATAAAATATGAATAATTGGCAACATTCGTTTACTACCCTTGATTTAAACTCGTGAATACAACTGCCTCTGCTACTGCGCCGACAAGTACAATCGAACTCGCTCCGAGTTATGCGATTCCCCTAGTCCTGGTACTGGCGGCCGTACCACTGCTTTTCGTGCAGAAGTGGGTAAGTTTGCCACTTTCTGTGTTCGGCTTGTTTCTGATGTACCAAGCCGCCACCATCCGGCTACAATTTACCCCAACAGATTTGGACATTTATCGATCGTCCAACTTAATCCGTCGCTTTCCTTACCGAGAATGGCAAAATTGGCGGATATTTTGGCCCGCTGTGCCGATTTTGTTCTATTTCAAAGAAATTAACAGCATTCACTTTCTGCCGGTTCTGTTCGATCGTAAAATGCTACAGACCTGCTTAGAACAGCGCTGTCCCCGTCAAGACTAAAAAAGTTGTTAATTTTTAATTTTTAACTTTTCCGTGCCCTACGCCGAACCAAATTTCCCATGAATTCAGACGAATCTCCAACCCAAGAACCGCAACCACAACCAGCCGCCCCAAGCGGTGCCGGCGAAGTCGATTTACCCGTAAATGAGACGGAGTACCAACTTCCATCTCAAACAGAGGATTTGTGGCTCGACCAAAATGAACTTCAAGCCCAAATCCCAGCCGAAACCGACCCGCCCCTGGGCGAGGAAGATGCCGAAATCGCCCAATTCGTGGACGAAGCAGGCGCAATCGCCCAAATTCCGCCCAACACCGAGGATGGCGAATCAGAAAGCCCGATCGCTCAAATTGAGCTTCAAACAGACTCCCAGCCAACAGCAACCGCAGAAATGGTAACGCACATCCCAGAAAATGTTACCGAACAGTTGGCAGAGAGAGTCAAAGAATTGCAGCAGCAAGAACAAGCTTTGACAGAAAAAATTGCCGCCTTGGAAGCCGACAAAGCCAATGCTATAGAAGCGTTGGGTTCCGCTCAAGCCTCGATCGGGCGTTTGGTACAAGACGGCTTGATTCAACTAGATCAGCGCAAACAAGCGCTGCAAATCGAAGTAGAAAAACTCGAACGCCGGCGCGATCGAATTCAAAAGGAAATGCGAACCACTTTTGCCGGCGTTTCCCAAGATTTAGCAATTCGAGTCCAGGGTTTCAAAGACTATCTAGTAGGCAGTTTGCAAGATTTGGCAGCCACCGCCGAACTCTTAGATTTGACGCCACCGATGCAAGAGACGCCCAAGCAAATTCCTGCTGAGGAGTCTCAATCCTCAGCACCAGTAAATCCCAAATTTGCCGAACAGGGATTTCAAGAACAAGCCAAACAAATTCGCCGCACCCTCGATCAATACCGCACTCTTCCTGACTACTACGGGCCGCCTTGGCAACTTCGCCGCACTTTTGAACCCATCCACGCGGAACGAGTTTCTAATTGGTTTTTCACCCAAGGAGGAAGGGGTGCTTTGCGGACTATGGGTTCGCGCTTGCAAAATATCTTGATTACTTCGACTATTATTTCTGTACTCAGAAGCGTATACGGTGGACGGGTGCGGACTTTGGTGCTTGCCAACAGTCCCGAACGTTTGGGAGAGTGGCGCCGGGGTTTGCAGGACTGTTTGGGGATTACTCGCAGCGATTTTGGCCCGGAACGGGGGATTATTATGTTTGAGTCTGCCGAAGCTTTAGCTCAAAAAGCCGATCGACTGGTGAAAGATGGCAAATTGCCGCTAATTGTCATTGATGAAACTGAGGATTTAATTAGTTTGTCAATCCTGCAATTTCCGCTATGGCTGGCATTTGCTGCTGATCCGCAAACTTTGACGAATGCTAAGGATTTTTGATTGAGTAATTGGTAATTGGTAATTGGTAATTGCTAATTAGTAATTGCTAATTGCTAATTATGCTATGGAAAAGGTTGCAAATTTTAAAAGTACACGAAATCTCAAATTAAAAAATGGCTAGCTGGATAATTTTAAATGGCGCACTGTTAATAGCAGCTTATCTGCTGGGCTCGATTCCTACTGGGTACGCCTTGGGGAAATGGATGCTGGGAATTGATATTCGAGAGGTTGGTTCTGGTTCGACTGGTGCGACTAACGTACTGAGGACTTTGGGGAAGTGGCCGGGGTTGGGGGTGTTGCTGGTTGACGTGTTGAAGGGGGTAAGTGCGATCGTCCTAATCCGCTACATTTACTCTCTCAGTTTTACCCAGCAGCTAGCAACCGCCGCAGGTTTAGAAAATACTGAAACAGTCCTCCCTTGGATGGCAACTTTGGCAGGTTTCTCGGCTGTTTTGGGTCACAGCAAATCTATTTGGCTGGGGTTTACCGGCGGTAAATCTGTGGCTACGAGTTTGGGAGTGTTGCTCGGTTTGTACTGGCCAGTTGGTTTGGGAACTTTCGGAATTTTCGGGATAGTATTTGCGGTATCGCGAATTGTTTCTTTAAGTTCGATTATCGGAGCAATTAGCGTTGCTGGATTGATGTTTGCTTTACATCAGCCGCTAGCTTATGTATTGTTTGGAATTGCGGGCGGTGTGTTTGTAATTGTGCGGCATCGGAGCAATATTCAGCGACTGTTGAAGGGTACGGAACCGAGGATTGGGGAGAAATTGGAAACAGCAGCTAGCGATTGATAATTATTATTGTTGTAACGCTGGTTGCAGATTACTATTTCTCTGTCCAATCTTCGATTTAAGCTTTTGCAGGAGGCATTGCAGCCCATTATACAGCTTAGAATCCCTGAACCGAGATAATACTCCCTTGAACCTCAGCCACTCTTACATTTGCCACAAACCCTACTATGTCACCGGAATTCCTAACTTTAATTAGAGTGCCTTGACTCTGTATCGGTTGAGTATCGAATGCACCTGGCGGGACAAATGGTTTGATACTTTCTGGTGCATCAAACCCAAATAAGACTGTCACGTTTGTCACGTATTGCAAATCTACATCGCTAGCAGTCAAACCGCCTGCCAATCCAATTCGATCGAAAGCGGGTCTGAAACCTAAAATAAAATCGGCATTATTGACATCTGTAACTCCGGGTTCTGCTTGGAGGACGTACAAGTTGCTGCCCCCGATTTTGAGTGAAGTATTATTATCATCCGCACTTAGTAAAATGTCGCGACCCAAACCTCCAACCAGAGTGTCATTTCCGTTACCGCTGAGTAAAAAATCATTGCCTCTACCGCCCAAGAGAATATCGTTTCCCGCACCACCCATCACAAAATCTGCATCTTGACCGCCGCTGAGAGAGTCATTTCCCTGATCTCCAGACAGGAAGTCTTTACTTTTTCCTCCGAGTAAAGAATCGTTGCCCAACTCCCCGCTCATAAGATCTTCCCCTTCGTTGCCAAATATCAAATCATTAGCTGTTGAGCCGGTGACTAGATCGTCACCTCCGAGCATCCAACCTCCCAAAGGAAAATTAGTTGCATCTGCGATCGACAAAGTAACGACTTCGGATGTATTGTCGCCAATTAATCGCCGCTGTTCTGACGGATCGGGTTTTAAAGCCATAAAAAATGTCCGCGTAAAATCTCAGATGCCAAGATTATTAAATAAGCCACTCTCAAAATCAATTCATATATTCATAACTTTGAGTTCATAAAAGTCATAACTTTGAGTTCATAAAAGTCATATTTGTGGTACGCTCGGCACCAACGAGTGCAGCGAGTTAAGGGGATGGAACAATTTATGTGTCTGAATCCAGGGGATATTCTGCGCGATTGCTACCAAATTATCGATATATTAGGTAAGGGAGGGTTTGCCACAACCTATACGGCTAATGTTTTGGGCAGCCCCGAAAATTCCCCGTGCGTTGTTAAGGAAATTGAGCCGCCTCAATCGAACGATCCCGAGGTTTTGCACAGGGCACAGGTGCAATTTGAAACAGAAGCTGAATCCCTGATATCTCTGGAGCAGTGTTCGCGCATTCCCAGGTTATTCGAGCACTTTCAAGAACAGGGAAGATTTTACTTAATTCAAGAATATATTGAAGGAAATCCGCTGAACAAAGAGATCGGTTCAGGCAGGCAGTTTAGGGAATCAGAAGTTATTGATTTATTGCAGGACATTTTAGAAGTTTTAGATTGCGTCCACAAAAAACATATTATTCACCGCGATATTAAACCGTCAAACTTAATCCGGTGCAACCGCTCCGGCAAAATTGCCGTGATTGACTTTGGGGCAGTCAAAGGTATTAGCAATTTGGCGATTCAGGGCGGTCACATAACTCAAACTCGCGTCATCGGTACAGACGGTTATATGCCGGCCGAACAGTGGAAAAATCAGCCAAGATTTAACAGCGATATCTATGCTGTGGGAATCATCGGCATTCAAGCGATCGCAGGTTTAGATATTCAAGACTTTTTTAATGATAAAAAAACTGGGGAACTCGTCTGGCACTACTCAACTGACGATCGCCCGATGGTACAAATTAGCAACAAGCTGAAAAAAGTTTTAAATAAGATGGTGCGCTACCACTTTAACGATCGCTATCAATCTGTTGCTGAAGTGTTGCAGGATTTGCGTGAAGCGAAGCTATCCCGTAGGGAATCGCTAACAGCGTTGCACTCACCTGCGCCCCCTTCACAACAACCTCTGCTGCCGAAGCCTCAACGCCCATGGCAAGGTAAATTGAGAGTCTGCTTGCCGATCGCGAGCGCAGGATTCCTCGGGCTAGCAGCATTTTTAATACACAAAATTTTTACACCTAAAACTTGTCCTTTAATCCAGGGAGATGCTGTGAGTTGCGGCGAGGAAATCCTCATCAAAACATCTGCTTCTCGATTAAAACAAGGGGGGGTAAATGATTTTTTTAATGGAAATTATCAATCAGCTTTTACTTTATTAAAACAATCGTGGAACGAAGAAGAACGCAAAGATCCAGAAACTTTAATTTACATGAATAATGCCCTTTTGAAGGCAAAAAAAGCTGATTACTACACCCTTGCCGTTGCCGTTCCCATTAGCAACAGCGAAGGAGGTACTGTCAATTCAGATTTGGCTAGAGAAATGTTGCGCGGCATTGCCCAGGCCCAAACAGAAGTCAACCTAGGACTCTTTAATTCCGATCGCAATAACGACTTTCCCGGTCAAGGTTTTTTAGCAGCGAAAGCCATTAAGGGCAAGGGTATTAGGGTCATTATCGCTGACGATGCCAATCTGAAAGCAGACGCAAAAGCTAGGGCCTCTTCATTCGTCAAACAAACCGAGATTTTGGGGGTCGTCGGTCACTATACGAGCGAGATGACTGTGCATGCAGTCGATATTTATGACAAAAATCACTTAGTTTTAATTTCGCCTGGGACTACAACGGAACAATTAACAGAACAACGTCGGAAGTTTTTCTTTCGCACTGTCCCTAGACATCAAATTACTGCTGAAAACTTCAAGAACTATCTGATTGAAAACGCAGGTTCCAAAAAAGCGGTGGGTTTCTACTGTCCTGAGATTCAAGCTACTTCTTCATTGTGGGAAGAATTCAGAAAACAGTTTAGACAAGCAGGAGGAAATATTTTAAGCATCACTGAATACGATGTGTGTAAGAAAAATTTTAACGTTGAACTAGCATTACAAGAAATCGAGCGAACGGAGAAAACAGCGATCGTCTTAAGTACGAGCCATGTCCCGGATGCAGTCAAAAATGCGATGGCACTTATTAAAGCCAATGGCGATCGCAATTGGGTAGTGGGAACCGGGGGAATCTACAGCCAGAAAACCTTAGAAACTGCCTCCCAGTTACAGTCTTTTGAGAAACTGGTGACATCATCCTCTTGGCACCCCTTAGCTGCTCCCAACCCCACATTTGCCGAAAATGCTCGAAAGCTTTGGGGAGGAAACGTCAACCACCGCACAGCTTTAACCTACGATGCAACTCGGACGCTAATTACAGCAATAGAAAGCCAACCGCAACCCAGCCGCGAAGGGATGCAGAAAACTATTGCGAGTCCGAATTTTAGCGCCAAAGGAGCAACCGGAACTATTGAGTTTGATCCGAAGGGCGAGCGCCAAAATTTTCGACCGGAGTTAGTGCATATTGTCAAGTGTCGAAAAGAACAGTTTGGTGTAGCTTTTGTTCCCGTCAAATATCCGACGGCAAAAGCGGCAGGTTTAAAGTGCGATTGAACTCATTTGTGATAGTTTCTGTGCGTTATTCCTGACTTATTTGCCCAATTCTTGAGAACGCACACAAGCTGCTTTCACTGCTTCGATTAGGGCCGATCGAAAGCCGCTACTCTCTAATTTAGCAATTCCCGCAATAGTCGTGCCGCCGGGACTTGTAACTTGATCTTTCAATTGTGCCGGGTGCATTCCCGTTTCTTGCATTAGCTTCGCCGTACCGAATACAGTTTGCAAAGCTAATTGAGAGGCGATCGCCCGTGGCAAACCTGCACAAACTCCGCCATCTGTCAAGGCCTCTATCAAAATTGCTACATAACCAGGCCCGGAACCCGAAAGCCCAGTCACCGCATCCAGCATACTCTCAGGTACTTCTACCACTTCTCCCACTGCCTGAAAGATGCGCTTTACCAATTCTAAATGAGCTGGTTGCACGAGTTTTCCCGGGGCGATCGCGCTCATTCCCGCTCCTACCGTTGCTGGAGTATTCGGCATCACACGCAGCACTCCCCGCCCGGGAAAAGCTGGTTCTAGCTTGCTGAGTGGCACTCCTGCCAAAATCGACACTACCACAGCTTCTGGCTCGGAATTAGCCGTTTCTCCATTATTTCCATGTTTGCGATCGGCCGCCACCGCCAACTCCAAAGCTACCGTATCAAAAACTTGCGGTTTAATCGCCAAAAACAGCACTTCCGTAGCGACAGCAACTTCTAGATTGCTGGCTGTTGTTCCAATCCCGTAGGCTTCCGTCAAAAATTGGCGCCGTTGAAGCTGTGGGTCGCTCACCAATATTTCTGAAGGCAAATAAACTTTTTGTGCAATTAAGCGGGATAAGAGAGCTTCCCCCATTACCCCGCCGCCGATCGTACCAAATTTTATGTTTGTCATTAGTCAGTTGTCACTTGTCACTTTTGAGTTATCAGTTGTCAGTTGTCAGTTGTCAGTTGTCATTGGTTACTTAGTTGTTAGCTAAGGTTATTAATCCGCAGTGTTTATTCCACAGTTATTAGTTGTTAACTATTGACTACTGACTACTGACTACTGACTACTCACCACTGTCAACTGACTACTAACTACTGACTACTGAGCGATTGGAGCTTGTTCTGCCGGCCAGACTGTCGGTGCTGGAGCAGCAGGACGAGGGCGTCCTTGAGCAGGAGGCACTTCGTGAACAACACCAGACTGAGTTCTCACCTGCACGCAGCTAGGCGTAAACAAGAAAATACTTTCGCCAATTCGCTCTTGATGACCGTCAAGGGCATAAGTACCGCCCGCCACAAAGTCCACAGCTCTTTGCGCTTGGTCTGGGTCCATCACCGTCAGGTTCAAAACCACAGACTTCCGTTCCTTAAGGGCTCGAATTGCTGCCGGCATCTCTTCAAAAGTGCGCGGCTCCATTACTACAACTTCCGAAATCCCGTTCATAGCTCCAGGCATTCCTATCACGTTATTCATTACTGACCCTACTCCGCCGGTTGGTGCAACGACATCCATACCTGTCGATCCTACTACTGACCGCTCCCGCATTCTACGATTTTGACGACGTTCTTCTTCTGCTGCTGCGACGGCAGCGGGGTTCGGTTCAGGCGCTTGGTAGAAGTTCTGATAGCGCTCGCCTTCGGTTTCGTCGTACACGTCATCGTACTCAGGCTCATTGTTGATGCCTACAAAATCTCGCAGTTTAGAAAAAATATTCATGATTCACGCTCCTTCACGACTTGGCTGCCCCGACTATACTCGCGTTGCGCGTTAGTCGCGGGTGGCTGACTACTCTATATTTAACCTAAATTGTCTTTATTAGAAGATTTCAATTATTTATCCCCTCCTAGAGCCAAATAAGGTTTGTCCTAGCCGTACCATAGTAGCACCTGCTTGAATTGCCAAATGATAATCCCCCGACATCCCCATCGAGAGCTGCTGCATTTGAATGCAGGGCAAATTTTGCTGCTGAATTTTGTCAGCAAGTTCGCGGGTGCTGTTAAATAATTCTAGGATTTGCGAGTCATTTAACCCGAGTGGGGGTATTGTCATCAAACCTTGAATTTTGATATGCTGACATTTGTTGAGTTCTGAAAGGTCGGCAAGCAGTTCTGGAACGCTCCAGCCGTATTTGTCCGGGTCGGGCAACATTTTGACTTGCAGGCAGACTTGGGGAGAGCAAGACATTTCGCCCGCCAAGCGCGAAAGTCGCTGAGCGAGTTTTAAATTGTCAAGAGAGTGAATCCACTGGAAATGCTCTAGGGCTTTGGCAGCTTTGTTGGCTTGCAAGTGCCCGATCAAGTGCCAGTTGATATCCGGTAAATCTTGCAGTTGGCTTTGTTTTTCGGCTGTCTCTTGAACCTTACTCTCGCCAAAATCCCGGATACCGGCGTCGTATGCTTCGCGGATAGCATCAGTCTGTACCTGTTTGGTAACGGCAATTAACCGCACTGATTCCGGCAAGTGTTGGCGAATGCTGTGAATTCGAGAGGCAATGGTCATGGTTACTCAACGCTCTTGACTGGAGGGAAGGAAAATTAAGACAGTTACCAATTACCAAATTACTGATTTTCCTTATTGAAATGTGCGCTGGTGAATGGTCTGCAATTGGTCGTACTCCTGATATTGACCGCTGCGACGCAGGGTTCGCAGGCGAATTTCGACCATGAGGCGAGCGTCGGAGCGGCTGATTGGTTCAAATCTCAGCCCGCCAGGGCCGTTTGTCACCAAAAAAAACAGGCGCTGGGCGTATAGGGTGGTAAATAATTCTTGGCTGTCTTCAACCTGGGATACCCTGAAGAGGAGGCCAAAGTTTGGATGATTCAGGTAAGTTTCGGTAGTCATTCACGCTCACAATCGATCAATTTTAGATTAAAGATTTAGATTTTAGATTTTAGTTTCGCTCGATCGCCCGACGGCGTTGTTTGACAGCGGGCTACAAAGGGCGATCGCCGTAGCCGTGCAATAGTCTCCGTCGTGGCTGAGGCTCAATTGCCACTGGCAATTTCCCCAAACAGAGGCGTGCGCTGCTGCGGTTCCGTGCAGTTGCACATTGGGAGCACCGTTTGCGGAGCGCCGAATCTCCACATCTGCATACCGTATTCCCCGCCATCCCGTGCCTAAAGCTTTGACAACGGCTTCTTTTGCTGCCCAGCGCCCCGCTAGTTGGTTGCAGGAAACTCGATTCATTTTACCTTTAATGCTGCTCTGTTGAGAATTTAGTTGCCCGCAATCCCTTTGTTCGGCGGGCGTGTAAACTTTTTCGAGGAAGCGATCGCCAAATCGATCTAATGCCGCTTGTATGCGCGGAACGTATACGATATCTGTCCCAAGATAGATGTTCAAGGTCTTGGTTCTCTAAATATTTGTCTCCATTACTTTAGCAGGACTGTGGCCCACCAGACAAAACTGACTCAAATGTAGGCCAGTGCTTGAAACCCAGCTAGAATCAGTCATTCCCAATTTTTCAATATTATTCAATCTAAAATCTAAAATCTAAAATCTAAAATCTTAACTGTCCCAACCCCAAACCAAGCGGGCGCTCCAGAGGACAAGCAAGCAGCCGAGGGCGATCCAGTCTCGGATTTTCAATTGCAACTGGTGCCATTCTACACGGTGTCGATCGGGACTGGTGAAGCCGCGAACTTTCATGGCGCTGGCAATTTGTTCAGCTCGCAGGAGCAAGTTTTCTAACAGCCGCTCGGCTATCATCAACCAAACTTGAGCGGCGCGACGAAATCCTAGTTTTTTCCAGTTTATCGCTCGGGTACTCACCGATCGCACTAAATTTTGTATTTCTTCTAATACTAGGGGAATGAATCGCAAAGATAGAGTTAATGTTAATGCTATTTCGGTAACAGGCCAATTCAAGCGGCGCAGGGGCTGCATTAAGTTTTCAATCGCGGCGGTGATTTCTTCGCTGGCTGTGGTGAGAAGGTAGAGGTTGGTGCTGTAAATTACTGTGAAAAATAGGGTGCTGACGTTGATAGCTAAATCTAGGGATTTGCGGGTGATTTTAATCGGGCCTTGTTTGAATACAACGTAACGGTAGTTTGTGGGTTGGGGGAGTTGATTTGGGCTTTGGGCTTTGGGATTGGGGATTAGGGAGTTTGAGCCTAAGTTAAAAGATTGGTACCAGGATTTGGGCTTTTGAGGGGGTGGAAGAGTTGCGGGCTGTTGGGAAAAGGTTAATTCGTCGGCGGGGATGCGGGGCTGGTGTTCTGAGGAGAGTCCGTCGGGGGCGATCGCGCTGAGACCAAATACTAATAGGCAGAATAGCAGCAGCAGTCCCATTTGCTGTTTCCACACGCGCCAGGGAATTGCTGCAATTAGTGTCAGTACGATTAACATTCCTACTAGGATCAACCGCCAAATGGGATTGGCGAGTATTGGCGCAATCAGAAATGTCATCAACCAGGCGAGTTTTACGCGGGAGTCTAGCCGGTGAAGCCAGGTTACAGGTTGTTCTAGGTAGAGTCCTATGGGAAGCGAGCGAAGTAAATCCATGTGGTCAATTTGAGATTTTTAATAAAATTAATAGACCTCTTGCATTCATTCCAAAATCATCTGGAAATTATCTGCGTTTGTCTGTGTTTATCTGCCTTACATCTGCGGTTTCTGTAGCAAAAAAGGACTTCTACAATAGTTCTAATTTATTGAACCGCGAAGACGCTAAGGACGCGTTCGGCGAAGCCGTTCCCGAAGGGTAGGAAGACAAAGAAGGAAGAGAAAAGAAAAAAACGCAATTTGCTTATATCATTAAACTGCGTTTTTTCTTTAATCTAGAGTCGAGAATTACTTCACGCGCAGTGCTCTGTTGGTTGTGCTCATTTCGGTAGCACGAACTTTTTTGCCTCTCCAAAGTAGCCGCATTGGTGTACCGGTAAAGCCTAGGTGTTTTCGGAATTGGCTTTCCATGTAGCGGCGGTAATTTTCGGTGAAGCGTTTGGGATCGTTGACAAATAGGGCGATTGTCGGTGGCTGCGATCGCACTTGAGTACCGTAATAGATTTTGCCTTGTTTTCCTTGGCGGGTAACTGGGGCTGAGTGCCAGCTTGTGGCTTCTTCTATGACTTCGTTAATCACGGCGGTAGTGACGCGGCGCTTGTGTTCGTCGGAGGCTTTGTCTACTAATTCAATGATTTTTTCAACTCGCTGTCCAGTCATGGCGCTAACAAAAATCATTTCTGCCCAGTCGAGGAAATAAAGTCTGGTTCTTACTTCTCTTTCGTACTCGTAGATGGTGTCGGAGTCTTTTTCTACGGCATCCCATTTGTTGACGACTATGATGCAAGCGCGACCTTCTTGGCTGATGCGATCGGCTAATTTTTGGTCTTGATCCGTAACGCCGTCAATTGCGTCAATTACTAACAGTATGACGTTGGCGCGGCGGATGGCTTTGAAAGCGCGGTTGATCCCGAAAAATTCTGCGCCGTATTCGACGTTTTTCTTTTTGCGGATTCCTGCTGTGTCGATCAGGCGGTAGGTTTTACCGTTCCGTTCTACTAAGGTGTCGATCGCGTCGCGGGTTGTGCCGGAAATCGGGCTGACTATGGCGCGATTTTCTCCGAGAAATGCGTTTAACAAACTCGATTTGCCGACGTTGGGACGACCGATAATGGCTACTTTAATTTCCTCAACTTCTGGTAATACTTCTGTGGGAAGGTAAGTAATTAATTTGTCAAGCAATTCGCCGGTGCCGTTGCCGTGAATGCCTGAAATTGGGTAAGGTTCTCCTAGTCCCAATTGCCAAAAGTCTGCTGCTTGGGTGAGTCCTGTATTTTCGGATTCGCACTTGTTGACGGCGAGAATGACTGGGACTTTTTGCAGTCTCAGCCAAGATGCGATCGATTCGTCGCCGCCGGTGAGGCCGGTTTTTCCATCTACTACGAAAATGGCTGCGCTGGCTTCTGCGAGGGCTGCCATTGCTTGTTCGCGAATTAAAGGCAAAAATTCTGTCTCGTCGTCGAATACTAGCCCGCCGGTGTCTACGACTTGATATTCCCGATCGCCCCAGTATGCTGGTCTGTAAGTGCGATCGCGCGTGATTCCTGGTTCGTCGTGGACGATCGCGTCTTGGGTGTTGGCTAAACGGTTGACGATCGTCGATTTGCCTACATTGGGGCGTCCAATAATAGCAACTATAGGTAGAGACATAAAAGTAGCAGCAATTAGGCTGCGCCGTAATTTTGAGGTTTAGTCTTGTATTGTAAGCTAATCTGACCGGAATTTTATAGATTGAGCCTGTGTTTCTGTCTTTTCATGCTGTAGGCGCTGTTTTACCGATCGCCCGTTTAAACATCGAACCCTAAAAAATAGCCACATCCTATGGATCTGCATTCCCAGCCAGACTCTGAGAATTAGAAATAAAACTTAAATAACTCAACAAATCATCTCATGTTTGGTAATTCTTTGATGATTGTGAAGGTAGATATAGGATTTTAGCGATCGGCTATTATTGGAAATAAGCAGGAGTTTAGTTTTTGACGAAAGCTTAAAACAGCAGCTTAAAAATGGAAACTAAATTTCCCTCAAAGCTCAACACATTAGGTGGTAATATGGCTGTTCTGCAACTAGAAGACGGTAGAACATATACGGATATCCGGGCGATCGCGAGTCAACTGGCAGTTTTAAATATTGAGATCGATTCCCTGCCCACAAACGAAAATCCGGCGTTTCAAGAACTGCTCGTTCAAGACATTCTCAATGTTACAGAAAAACAGCAGATTCTCGCAGCCTTTAATAGCGAGTTTGAACAGTTCAAGCGCGCCAGCGGATATCGGTGGTGCGACTTAAAAGTGCTGCATCCAGGTTCGCAGCAGATTTACGCGCTGATGACTCAAAGCGATCGCACTCATACCCACACAGATGCAGAAGTTCTTCACATTTTAGCTGGGGAATGCGTTTTTGGGTTTGTGTATTCTAACGGCTTTCAGGTACAATTAATGCTGCAAGCTGAAGAATACATTAAAGTTCCTGCCAATACCGAACATTGGTTTTATCTCACTCCGTCTCTGTACTTGAAAGCCTTGCAGTATTACACCACTGCTCAAGGTTGGGTTCCTCAGTATACTAACAGGAAACTAAAAATTAAAAACTAAATGTAGGGTGCGCTTCGGCGCACCTTCCTGTATCAAAATAGGCAATTAAAATGGGGACTCAACAAACAAAATCTCTCTCTAAGAGACTAAGATTAAATGCTCTCTGCTTCATGAGGTGTGGCCATTTCAATTTCTTCGCAACGCTGCAAAAGCGCTTCTATTTCCTGAGCCAAAAAAATCACTTCCGGCCAAGAAGAGCCGTTAATTAAATCTTGAGCGTGAGCTAATTTGTTTCTCAATGCTTCTGCTGACTTTAAAAAACGCTCCCCATAGCGTTTGGATTTGAGCCCCAGCCGATCGACTATTTCAGCAGAAGTCAGGATTAAATCTCGCTTGTCGCAGAATTGCAGGTAATCGATTAAGTCAATTGCTTCATTTCGCGATCGCCCCAATTCCCAAAGGTGTTTTGCTGCTAAGATGCGATCGGCTTTCAGCAATTTCTGCCAAGAATCTTGGGGAAAATAAATCCGCACGATCCGCAATAAATTCATTTCCAAAAGCGTCACTAATCCAAACAGCAGCATCCGAACCGGTGCTTTTTGCAAATCGCCACAGGTAACAATCCCGTTGATCCTGTTGCTTTCCAATACAAATAATCTCGGTTTTTCTCGCAACAGCGGCAGCAATTCCATCAAAGGAGTGGCGGCGGCGATTAATTGTGAGGGGTGAAAAATTTGCTGGTAGTCGCTGCACCTGCCTTTACCTAAGTGCGATCGTTCTACATAGCCGCAAACCGTGCCGTTTTCTTCGATCCCGATCACGTCAAAATCGCGGGCTTCCATCCACGATCGCAATTTGGCTGCATCATCGCAAGCTGGGACAGATTTCAACGGTTCCGCGAGGTATTTAACTGTAATGCTATCTTTGAATAAATCCCGCAAGTCGGCGGAACTTGATTTTAAATGTTTCATCTCATGTCCGGTAATTTCATTAATCGTTGCGCGACAAGAGGACAATTCATATTGTAGCTGCAAGTGAAGACGCCGTATTACCGTGGGAGAATCTCAGTTTTGTAAAAAGGGTTTTTTAGGAGTGCGATCGTCCTTGCACTCCTGTAAAATCCAAACTGAGATGCAGCCTTACCCAAGGCGTGTCAACAAACACGTTAAACCCTCAGTCTCGCAGCGCTTGAAACCCCTACCTCAAAGCGAAAGTCCTCTTGCATAGGACTGAGAAAAATACTTTTAAACTTATTCTTATTAGTCCTCTTCAGAGGACTTTAGCTATGAGACAGGGAATTCATTCCCTGGCGGAATGCCGGGTGAACGGGAGGAATGGCGGACTAAAAGCTTAAGTTGACACTAATATGCCTTACCATGTCCCTACAGATTTCATGATATTACTTACTGGCTAATTCCGGGCAATAATGATTGGCGGCAAGGGTGGTAATAATATCGGCATCGGCGAGAAAACTTTCTTTGAGACTTGGATTGTCGATACTGGCAGCTTGCCCGATCGCTTTTAATTTAACTTCCGGCAGAGAAACTCCAGATTTTGCTTCCGCACACATTCTTTTAGCGGCCGCAATTTTTTGACCGGGCGCCCTTTGGATTGCTTGCAGTAAATTGTCCGTTGCTTCGGGAGAGTAGCTTTTTGCTAAGCGTTTGTAGTCTTCGAGAAATTTCCCATCGTTTCCTGTCAGCTTAATGTCGGATTCTTGAGGCGAACACAACAAATTTAAGTTAATTACTTCGCCCGCTGAATTAACAAGAAAACATCCTTCGCGTTCTTGGGCGATCGCGCTTTGGTTGCTGGGTACAAATTGTATAATAACGGCGGACAGAACAGCAGTTAAACAGGAGTGTTTTAGCATGGGAATTACGTGATATATTGGGAATTTTTAACCGCATAATGCGGAGCAATATGGCGTTATTGAGTTAGAGCGTGTCCGGTAAATTAACCGAAATACTTGGAAAGGCTAGTTTCAGCAACCCTCTATAATTTCTACTAAAAATCGGCATACATAAACCAGCCCCGACTAAGCGAAAAGAAATCATTGCAGGGAAATCAACCGACATAATATCAGACGAACATTTCGTTGTCTAGGGAAGTTTTCATTAACAGCAAACATCCCCCTCGTGTGAGGGGCGAATGTGTGGAACCGGGAACCGATCGAATGTAGTCGCCTTGATGGCAAATTTCCCCTTCTACAATTAAGTCTCCTTCTAATACAAGCACTTCCTCCGAGGCAGCGTGTCGGTGCAGGGGAAATGTTACTCCAGGTTCTAGTCGCATCAAGCAGGTAAGTTCGCGCTTTTTTTTGTCAATGTAAAGCTTGCCGAACGAAACTCCCGGAACTTTATAAGATTGCCATTTGACCTCGTGCGATCGCACGATTAAAGAGGGAGCATTGTTTTCCGTTGGGCAGGTCACAATGGGCTTTAAATTGACTGATTCTGTCGGGGTTGGCTGCTGTTCGGCTATGCGCTGGAACAGGCGGTTTTTGAGGTCGGGTGGGACGGGAACTGGGAGGGCTGTGTAGGCGATCGCGGCAATTGCCGCTTCAAAAGCTGCTAATTCACTTGTCAGTTCTGCGGACTCTTTCAATTTCTCTGCAAATGCGCCGCGTTCTGACTCGTCGAGGGTATCGAGAGCTTGAAGGGCTGCAAGGATTTTATACTCCTCGTCTGGCATCATTTCCATCTGTTTTCCGCCATTAATTGTAATTCAGCCTAAGTTGATTTTAAATTTGAGATTGGTCGGCTGCCCTCGCACTCAAGATAGATGATGGGAAATGGTAGAATTTTAGATTGTTAAAAAACAAAATTTAAGTTTTTTGACAGTCTAAAAAAATTGTTCGCTCAAAGCTTGACGCAATTTGGAAATACCCAATCGAATTCTGGTTTTGATTGTACCTGTCGGGATACCAGTTTTAGCTGCGATCGCCGTGCAAGTCAGCCCTTGGTAGTAGGCGAGTTCGATCGCCTCTTGCTGTTCTTTTGGCAGTTTTTCTAAGGCTGCTTTGACTTGTTCGCTGCGTTCTTTAAACATTGCATCTTCCATCGGTTCTGCAACGCTAGAGATGGGTATTTTCGCATCTTCCAGACAAGCTTCAGCAGCCCGAACTGTTCGCTGCATCGCTCGCAGGCGATCGAGGGAACGACTGCGCGTAAGCATGAACAACCAGGTATCTGCTCGACTGCGAGAAGGATCGTAAGTTGCTGCTTTTTGCCAAATTTGGGAAAAAACATCGAGTACAACTTCTTCAGCTTCTTCTACCGAACCCAGAATTTTGTAAGCGAGAGCGTAACTTGGGCGACCGTAGCGATCGTAAAGTTTAGCTAATGCCGTTTGGTCTTTCTGGGCAATCTGCACTAAAAGCAGCGATTCATCGCCTGACTTCTGGCCTGTCATTTCAGTGTACCCAAAATTTTTGTTTTGACGGCACAGATCCAAAATTAAAATTTCGGCGTATATCACTACAGAACATAATTGTAAGTTTAAAGTTGGGGGTACCAGCTAGAATAGGCCTTTTAGGGCTCATTTTCTCGTGCTTTGAATTGTAAAAATCCCAAGTCAGCTTGAATTTTACCACCTAATTAGTGATTTTTTTGAGACTTAGCCATCCGCTTTATGCAGAACCAAGAAATCCCTGAGCCTGAACAGTCAAAATTGCGCCCTGCACTCGTTCCTAAGCTCTGTTCGCTCGCTCCCAAGAAGAGCCGGGAAATTCATCATATAAGCAAGGCTCTGGCTCCACTAGATCGAGGCAGGCTCTGTCTTTGAGCAGGCATTCCCAAGAATACTCCCGGAACGAATAAATCCTCAATAACGCACTTTTTTACATAAATTAATCTGGCAGCACAGATCCAAAATTGCCAAACCTTCGTATACCACCAATAGGAGAAGGCTCAGCAACAGCGCAAAAGCCCGACAGGTTGACAGATTTCAACCTGTTGCTACAAAAGTAAAACCCGCGAATGCAGGTTATTTACCATTGATTTGTGCAAAAATATCATTGAAATAAAGGTGCTAAGAGTGAAGCTCACAAAAAAAATTCGCCGAACCATACTAGCTATTGAAGTAGCTCTAATTGTTGTATTAACTCCCGGGATAATTGCCGCTTCCGACCACGACGACGGCGAAGTGGATATCAAAGGTCGCGCTGTCAATTTAACCGACCTCTACGTATATCGAGAAAAAGACCAAAACTCCAGTGCTGCGGACGGGGATTTAGTCTTTACAATGAATTCAAATCCCCGGTCTGTAGCCCGCTATCAATATTATTTCAGCACTACAGCCCTCTACCAATTTCACATCACGCAGGTGGGTGACGTGAATTCTACCCCGACTGGACGCGCTGATATTATCTTGCGGTTTGCCTTCAGTCCGCCTAACAATCAAGGTATGCAAGCGGTAGCTGTAACTGTTGTTCGCGGCGGCTCGGAGACAACTACTAAGACTACAGTTAATGGCGGGCTAATTGCCACAACTCCGTTGAATTCTAATGCTGTTTTGAATACAGTACCTGTGGGCGGTTCTAACTTGACTGTATTTGCAGGTTTGCGGGAAGACCCGTTTTTCTTTGATGTGGAACAATTTTTCCGAGTCCGCGCTGGAGCTTTGGGAACGGGGCCGAAAGTAGGTTTCAAGCAACCGAATCAAGCGATCGACTTTACAAAAGGTTACAACGTCAATACAATTGCTGTGCGCGTTCCGAAAGCATTTTTGCAAGCAGGAACTGGGGCGAATACTTTTGATGTTTGGTCAACTGTTTCGATCCGGGATGGAGCTGGCGGTTTCAAACAATTCGAGCGTTTGGCGAGACCTGCAATTAATGAGGGTTTGATAGTTTCTCCCGCTTATCTGGAGGCATTTAATAATATTCCTCCGAGATTGGATTTGAGCGCTGCTGCTGCTCCGGTGCGGCAGGAAGCTGTTGCTACTCTGAATGCTGTGGATCTTTTGGATGGCAAGGATAATGTCGATCCAAATGCGATCGCCGGAGCTTTCTTGCCCGATGTTATGCGGATCGATACCACAAAAACCAGCGGCTACGCTAGCGCTACAAATTCTCAAGGAAGTTTGATCGGAGGTCGTATGCTGATGGACGACGTTATTGATATCACTCTGGGAGCTTTGGTGGGTTCTCCGGTTGGCGATAACGTTTCATATAACGGAACTCCGGGAAATCCGGCTCAGGGACACAAACCTTTAGAACCGAATTTTCCTTATTTGGCTTTGCCTAATTAGTCATTAGTCATCTGTCATTAGTTATGGCTTATTGACTAATGACAGATGTAAAATACTTTTTTTAACCGCAGATGAACGCTGATTAACGCGGATGTATGAAAACTAAAACTAAACATGAAATAAAATCGGATATTTTCTGGTGGTGGCTGCTGATAGTGGTTCCTTTAGTTGGGATGGGAGTAGTAAATTTATCTCCTAATTGGCGTTTTATTGCCGATAAATTTTCTAACAGAAGCCCCGAAAATCTCGATGCTAATTACCGCTATAATTTCTCGGAAACCTTGAGAAATAATCCTAATCAAAAGGAAGCTATTCAGCAAGAGATTGCTTTTTACCAGCAGCGATTGGCTGTAGATTCCCGCAGCGGTTTGAATCGGGCGGCACTGGCGGGATGTTATTTGAAAATGGCTCGCGCTACTGGGGAGGGAGGTTGGTTTTTATTGGCAGAACAGGCGGCTGAAAGGTCGATCGCCGATTTACCTTTTGACAACAAAGGTGCGCTGTTAGTTTTAGCTCGCATTGCCGAGGCCAGACACGATTTTGCTACTGCTTTGCGCTTGGCTAAACAGGTGGGTTCTGATAATGAAGATGCGATCGCCCTTTCAGTTACATCTCACTTAGCGATGGGTAAAGTGAGCGAGGCAAATGCAGCCGCAGAAGTCTTAGTTAACCGGATTCCTAACTTGGGTTCTCTCACTTTGAGAGCTTTGGTGAGAGAGTCTCAGGGCCGAGATGCTGAGGTTTTGCAGGATTACCAGCAAGCAATGGTGGCGGAGGAACCGGGAGAGGTGGCGGGTTCGGCGCGGGCCCGATCGCTCTTGGGTCGATTTTACGCGCGTCGCGGGCAGTTTGTGCAGGCGAAAGCGCTGTTTTTGGAGGCGCTGCGGTTGCTTCCGCGATACCCGCTAGCGCTGATTTATTTGGCGGATTTGGAGACGCGGCAGGGTAATTATCGGGAGGCAGAAGGCTATTACAGCAAGGTTTCTGCGTATTCGGGCGGGGTTGCGACTGTGTTCGATCGCATTGTCGATCGCGGTATGGCGAGGGTGAAGGATTTGCAGGGAGATGCGATCGAATCCCGGCGACTTCGCGACAAAGCAGAAGCGGGGCTGCGACAGGAACAGGCTGCTGGGGGTTTTGGACACCGCAGGGATTTGGCGAGTTTGCTGCTAGAAAAAGGTCGATCGCAGGATGTCGCCGAAGCGCTGGCGTTAATGCAGGATGAGGTGAAAATTCGGCGGGATGCGGTGACGCTGGATACTTTAGCCTGGGCCCTTTCCGCCTCTGGGGAATGGCAAAAGGCCGATCTAGTGATGGCCGAAATAGTGCGATCGGGGATTCGCGATGCGGGTATGTTTTACCGGGCTGGTGCGATCGCCCGTACTTTGGGTAAGGATACCGAATCTCACGCTTATTTTCAAAAGTCCAAGGAAATTGACCCGAGTTTTGACGATCGAGCTCGCCAAGCATTGGGCTTGGGAAGCTATGAATTTTGAGATTAGCTAATAGCTGCAACTCGGCCAAGTTCGGCACTCCGTCAATCCGCCAGGGGTTGAAAACCCTGCCTCAAAGCTTAAGTGCTCTTCCATAGGACTGAAATCCCCAATTGTTGAATTTGATTAGCTATTCAGTTGGTTTCAACCGAGTTTCGCTATGAGACGGGGATTTCAATCCCCGGCGGACTGTGGGACTCACCAAAATATCGCGCGCCTAAAAAATCACAAACCACCAAACAAAATACCGAAAAAAATGTATTTATGCAGTACAAACTGAACCGAATTTCAAAATCATTTATCCTATTTTTTCTGACAATTTCCTTCTTATTAACAACCTCAACCAGACCCGTTTACTCGCACTGGTCAGACTTATCCGTAGCAGAAATAGTAGTCAACGATTTGCAAACCGAAGTAGCATTAACTTTCCCAACTGGCTTAACAAGCTTCGCCGACGACAATCGAGACGGCCAGCTACAACCTGCTGAAGTTCGCAGCCACAAAACACAGCTAGAAAAGTTTTTCAGCCAACAAATTCGCATCACCAACAGTAGCAAGATTCAAGGCTCCCTAACAGTACACCCGCTAGAAATAGCAGCTAAAACCGCCAGCTTAATCCAGCAGCCAAATACCCACAGCACCTTAATTTTAGACTACACCTGGCCCGCACCTCCTCAAGATAAAACCCGCGGTTTACCTGATTCAATTCCCATATCAAAACACGACCAATTGCGGATTAATTACAATCTGTTTTTGCCCGGAGTGGTAACAGCTACCTGTCAAGCTACTATTGTGCAAGCCGGTGCTGTAAAAAGCTTTATGTTTACGACGCAAAACCGGGAGTTTTTGTTGGCAGGAAATGAATCTATCTGGGATTCAGGTTGGAGTTTGCTGCTAGCAGTAGCGGGAGCATTTGCTTGGGGATGCGTGCACTCGATGTCCCCCGGACACGGAAAAACAATAGTAGGCGCTTATTTAGTAGGTTCGCGGGCGACTCCCCTACACGCTTTGTTTTTAGCAGCGACGACTACAATTACTCACACCGCCGGCGTGTTTGCTGTGGGCGGAATTACTTTGTTTGCTTCTAACTTAATCGCTCCCGACAAATTAGATCCTTGGCTCAGTTTAATCTCAGGTTTATTAGTAGCCTTAATCGGGTTTAACTTACTCTTATCAAAAATTAAGACTAGGTTGGTAGTGCGGACTGAAGTTCTCAAAAAAATTAAAACTAAAATTTTTAATAAAAACTGGTTTTTAAGGAGTAAAGTCTTTACTGCGGAATGTGAAGAGCCAGTAAACCTTTTGAGTAGAGGAAGTTGGGAGCGAGAATTTAAGCCTGTAAAACCCGATATATCTCACCACTACCACCATCACGGAGACGGCCGGATTCACTCACATTTGCCGCCCGGTGCTGACGGTGATCCTATTACTTGGAAAAGCTTATTAGCGTTGGGAATTTCCGGGGGTTTGTTGCCTTGTCCTTCCGCTTTGGTAATGTTGCTGAGCGCGTCTGCTTTGGGCAATATTGGTTTGGGGATGACGCTAGTGGTAGCGTTTAGTTTGGGATTGGCTTTAGTGCTGAGTGCGATCGGATTAATCTTAGTTTATGCCAAACGGAATTTTGATAAACTGCCCAAACAGATCACAGCAGTCAAATTTATGCCGGCGATTAGTGCGATGTTTGTAATGTTTTTGGGGTTGGGAATTACCGGACAAGCGATGTTGAAAATATTGGCTGCAAATCAATGGGTAATTGGCAATGGATAAGCATAAAATTAGGAATCTCTCTCCTAACTACAAACTTACGAATAAGTCGGATTTTAGATACCCGATTTTTTGAACAAGCCGGGTATCTGGGTATTGTGTTTTTTAGCCGTTGCTCACTTATCAGGCCGCACTATATTTATTAATAATTTCGGCTAAATCCGGTACTCCCTTTTCCACGTAAGTCTTAGCTGAGGGGCGGAGTTTGGCATAGGCGCCTTTAACCATCGCTCTTGTGCTTTTCTCGACCCTTTTGTCACTTATCTGGAGCAATTCGTCTGCTACTTCACCTTTTCTTTGGGCGAGATATTCTACTGGGTTGCCATTGTTTACGGCTTCAGTCCACATCGGATCGAGTGCGATCGAGATTTCTGGCAGAAGTTGATCGACGACTTGGGCGCAATAGTCAGCCCGTATCCCCTTGACAGTAGAGTAGGCAGCTTTAAGAGCCATACCACTCAATCCTGGCGCTGCCGCAACTTGTTGGTCTATCAACTTCACACAGTCATCCACAAAAGTTTCTCTGTGGTTTTCATTCAAGAGAATATCACTAAGTCCCATTTTTACTTTCCTTGATTTAATAGTCAATGTGCTTATTAGCTTTAAGCTCAATCTGACATCATATATCTATTTTGAGCCTTTACTCAAGGTTTCCGAAGTTTTTTAAGGTTTGAATGTCTCTATAAGACAGCCTGATGTTGAGATTTGTTTAGTATTTTATGGGAATTAATGTTCTATCTACTACTAATTATTGGCCTACGGTTTGTAGTAAGGGCTTTAGTCCTTATTAGCTGATATTAATGAGAACTAAAGCCCTGACTACAAACTGATGAGTTGTGAACAGTCACATAGAAAAAAGAAGAGCTCGAAAAAAATATTAGACAGACTCTGCCTAAGTTCGATCGCACTTGCACGTATGATCTGGCAGGTATCATTAGGATTCGACGTTCGGCTTGGCGTCTGCCGGTACTGCAACGATGGGAAGTTTCTGGGTTTGAGCCGGCCGATCGCTCGATCGCAATACCAAATTTTTCGGTAACGGCGCGGAAGTGCTGAGTCCGGGAAATATGTGAAGCGATAAGGTTAAGCCGGCAGCTAACAATAGTTTTTCTAACATGGCACTGTCTCCAATACATACGCCCTAGGGCATAATTCCTCTTACACCTACAACATATAAACATCCTCAGTCGCTTGGTGCGATCGCACGGGCATAGTTTAAGTGACATCTATCACCACTGAGAAGGGGGTGATGGGGATAGGGGGTGTGGGGATAGGGGGTGATGGGCCCTAGGGAAGTGGGGAGAGTGGGAAATCTTTCCTCGCACTTCTACCGTCAACATCCGTTGAACGTGTTAAATTCCTTACACTGGTTCGTTGCCAAACTTCCCTACAAATCGAGAATGATCCGAGAGAAAGAAGCCGTTGAGTCTCTCTCAAAGGTAGAATTAGCGCGTAGAAGTTATTTGACACAGCGGAGGTACCGACAATATGCTTGCATACATTCTGGCGTTGGCGGTCGGTCTAGGCAGCTTCAGTATTTACATGGCAGCCTTCTTTTTTCCAGAAGTGCACCGCAAAAGTGATTTTACGTGGAGCGGGGTAGGGCTTTTTTATGCGTTAATTTTATGGGCTTGTGCGGGACGAATTACTGGTGCTCTCCTGCTTGGTCAAATGGCGGGCGTGGCGATGTTGGGCTGGTTTGCCTGGGAAACTCTGACTTTGCGCCGGCAGTTGACGCCCGTTGCGGAGCAAACGCCGATTCCTCAGTCGGCGAGTTTGGCTGCAGCAGGCGTGCCGTTTGCTGGCTTGTTTGCCAAGAAAAAAGAACCCGCAGCCAAAAAACCTAAGTTTGTTCGATCGCCCAAACCGAAAACTGATGTGGTTTCAGCACCCACTCTAGATAAGGGCGAGGTAAAGCTAGAGGAACAGCCGACGATTCCCCCCATAGCTGAAAGTATTCCTGAAAGTTCGATCGCTTCGATGACTGAAAGTGCGATCGCCCCTGAGTGGAGAATTCCCGACTCGAAACCACCTGCCATTGCAGAAATACCAGTGTTTTCAGTCGAAACTCCTGCAGCTGAGACTTCACCAACCCCAGCCGAATTAGCCAGCAGCTTCACTCCTCTACCTTTACCTCTAGAAATTTCAGAAATTGCCGTTCCACCAATTGTGGAGCCAGCAGAGGCTCAGCCAGAGCTTCCACAGCAGGCAGAAGCAGATGATTTTGACGAGGAAACAGAATGGAGGACAGCCGTTAAAGAGTCGCAAGCGGCGGCAGCGGCGGCGGCCCCTACTCCTCCTAAAGCAGCTAAAAAATCCGGCGGTTTCGGAAGTCTGTTCGGTAATTTCAAAAATAGTCTCGGCGGTATGTTGGGACTCGGTGCGGGTAAAAACAAGTCTGATGCAACTCCCCAGACGCCAAAACCTTCAGCGACTCCAGAATCGATCGCACCTGAATCTAAAATAACGGCAACTCCTGCACCGGGTATAGACCAAATTCTCGAATCCGAATTAGCCGAGGCGGCTGCGGAAGTGGCAGCCGAAAGCAGCAACACTGCTGTTGAAACAAGCCTGGGAGTGCCGTTTCCCACCGATGTTGAAGCAATGGCCGAGTTGATGGCGGCAGACATCGCGAGTTTTGACAAAATAGGGGAAACTCCGATCGAAGATCGATCGTCCGCTGACACCCAGACACCTCTGGCTGCCGTTGGTGAACCGGAAGCTGCAGCAGGCCTACCAGAAGCAGAAGCCCCTGCTGTGTCTCTGGAAACCCAGACACCGCTGGCTGCCGTTGGTGAACCGGAAGCTGCAGCAGGCGTAACGGAAGCAGAAGCCCCTGCTGTATCTCTGGAAATGACTGTGGTGGAAATGGCAGCGCCTGTAGAGATAGAAGTACCGGGAGAACCTGGGTTGAGCGTGCAGGTGGAAACGGTTTCAGTATCAGTGATCTCGATCGAATCTACAGGTGAAGAACTCTCTTCTGAGGCAGAACAAACTGAATTGAGTCCCCCGAATCACCCCGATCCGAATCTAGTCGAAACTGCTAAACCGGCCACTGAATCCAAGTCGGAGAAGGTATCCGGCGAAGATAACCCGTCATCTTGACCCAAAAAGCAAAAGGTAGAAACCAGAATTTTTTTTGATTCTGCCTTCTGCCTTCTTACTTTTTACTTCTTTCTTCTTACTTTTTACTTCTTACTTTTTACTTCTTTCTTCTTCCCTCTTCCCTCTTACTTTTTACTTCTGCCTTCTTCCCTCTTCCCTCTTCCTTCTTCCTTCTTCCCTCTTCCTTCTTCCTTCTCCCTTAATATTATGAAAGCAATTATGGTCGTGGGAACAACATCTCACGCAGGGAAATCTTTACTCGTGGCAGCTTTGTGTCGAATCTTTTCTCGGCGGGGCTGGCGGGTAACTCCGTTTAAAGGTCAGAATATGGCACTGAATTCCTATGTCACAGCGGCCGGCGGAGAGATTGGTTACGCTCAAGCAGTGCAAGCTTGGGCTGCGGGCGTGGCACCTTGGGTAGAAATGAATCCGATTTTGCTCAAGCCACAAGGAGACATGACTTCTCAATTAATTGTCAAGGGTCGGGCGATCGCCAATGTGCGAGCATCTCAATATTATGAACAGTATTTCGATATCGGCTGGCAAGCTATTCGGGAATCTTTAGAATTTCTCAAGCAAGAATTTGACATGATTGTGTGTGAGGGAGCCGGCAGCCCTGCTGAGATTAATCTCAAACACCGCGATTTAACAAATATGCGGGTAGCTAAATATTTAAAGGCTCGAACTTTGCTAGTAGTTGATATCGATCGCGGCGGTGCTTTTGCTCACATCATCGGTACTTTGGAATTGCTCGATCCCGACGAACGAGCTTTAATTAAAGGATTCATTATTAATAAGTTCCGAGGGCAAAAATCGATCTTAGATCCGGGCCTGACTTGGCTAGAAGAAAGGACGGGAATCCCGGTAGTTGGGGTGATTCCTTGGATAGACGAAGTGTTTCCCTCAGAAGATTCTCTCGATTTGCTCGATCGGCGTTCTCCCAATTCTCAAACCGACATCAATATTTCAGTCATCCGCCTGCCCCGAATTTCCAATTTTACAGACTTTGACCCCCTAGAGTCGGAAACTTCCGTCACTGTCAAATATGTCAGCCCAAAAGACAATTTAGGCCATCCAGACGCCGTGATTTTACCAGGCTCTAAAACTACAATTTCCGATTTGCAGGTGCTGCGCCAAACAGGTATGGCAAAAGCTATTCAAAATTATTTAGTAGCTGGCGGTACAGTTATGGGAGTTTGCGGTGGCTTTCAGATGCTGGGAGAAAGTATCACCGATAGAGAAGGCATTGAGGGAGAAAAGGGAGAATTTCCAGGATTGGGATTGCTACCTTTGAAAACTGCGATGGCACCGAACAAAATTGCCCGCCAACGCATCGTAACATCTAACTATCCTCAACCGGGTTTGCCCGTTTCCGGTTACGAAATTCATCAAGGAAAAACGCAAATCCTAGAGTCAGAGTTGACTCAACCGCTATTTGACGATGCTAGTTTAGGAATTGTCAATACTTCTCAATCAATTTGGGGTACATACCTGCACGGCATATTTGACAACGGAGCTTGGCGCCGAGCTTGGTTAAATCACTTGCGGCAGCAGCGGGGACTTCGCGCATTGCCTACAGGTATTCCTAATTACCGAGAACACCGAGAAGCTCTGTTAGACTCTCTAGCAGATACAGTGGAAAAGCATTTAGATATCAAGCATATTTTAGGTTAATTAGTTAACTGTTGACTGTTGACTGTTGATTATTGTTTATTAGAGTTGAGGTTCACATTCAATGCCAAAAGTGTGTTTTTTACCCGATAACGTGACAGTTGAAGCTGAACCGGGAGAGCTTTTATTAGATGTAGCCAAACGTGCAGGGGTTTCTATTCCTACTGGCTGCCTCATGGGTTCTTGTCACGCTTGCGAAGTAGAAATTGATGGCGGAGATACGATTTGTGCTTGTATTTCCGCCATCCCTTCGGGGAAGAAGCAAGTGACAATTAATCTGTATGTTGACCCCACTTGGTAATTTGTCACTTAGCAGTTGCCAGTTGGCAGTTGGTTGTTGGCATTAGTCATTAGTCATTAGTTAACAGTCAACAGTCAACCGTCAACCGTCAACAGCTAAGTTTTTTGCCATTCTTGCTGTTTCTTGCGAGCAGATTGCAGCCATTTTTGGGACTCGGGATAAACAGTTGTGCCTGGTTTGACGGATTCTAATTGATTGATAATTTCTTGCAATTGGCCGAGGGCGTAACCGGGATTTTGACGGGGAGAATTTACATTATTTTGCAAGGAAGCAAACAAGCTCTTAGCCTGGTTCAAAGCTTCCACTGACTCTCTCTCTGCTGTCAGTCGAATCTTTGTAGTGCCTAAATTATTTTGATATTCAGCTAGTTTTGTTTGAGCGTCAAGATAGCCCGGATTATCAAATGTAATTTGGCTGAGTCTCTCAATGGCAGCTTGCCACAAATCTGCTATTTTTTGCCAACTTTCTGCTGAATGGGGCGGTTTCTGGGATGCGACGGCGGCAGTTAAGGCAAATTCTTTGGCTGCTTCGATTAAGTTGTCGGCGCGCACGGAACCAGTGGCGACGCCACCCATTGCTTGAAAGTCTCTTTCTGCTGCTTGGAGTGTTTTCTTAGCCGTTTCTCCCGCGAGGGTTTCGGCGGGAATTTGATTGAGTTGGTCGATCGCACTTTGCCAATTTACCGTCGCTTTTTGTCTATCTGCGGCAGTTTTGGCTTGCTGGTACTGCTGTTTCGCCGCGTTGAGAGTTTGTTCGACTTGATTTAACTGAGTAAAAGCATTTTTTTGCTGGAAAATCTGAGCCTCCATCCGCCCCACATTTTTGCGGGCGGCTTGAAATTCATCGACTGTAAACCGCCAACTGCAGCCAAAAAAATTGCAGTAAGTTTGTGGGTAATAGCCTAGGAACCACACTGGCAAGGCGTCGAGGTGTTTTTGGGCCTCTTTTGCTTTAATTTCGCCCAAGTCAAAATCAGCGACAGCCGTGGCTTTATTCACCAGTTGATCGGATTGTTCCACAAGGGCGATCGCCTGCCGGTAATTGTGATCCATACTGATAAAACTCGGCAGCAATAATATCGGCATTGTTTTCGCCACGGGCCAACGAATCATCGGAAAAGGTAGATTAATCAGCCAAATTATTCCCGCAGCACTTCCCAGCAAACTCCCAGCAAAGATGATTTTACCGAACAATCCGGGCGGGCGATTGGCTTTGACTGCAGCTTTGAGAGCTTGTTCGCTGAAGTTGGGAAATTCGTCTTTGAAGGTATCGCGGATTTCTTCTCTTGAGGCGAAAGTACCGTTTTGCGATCGTAATTTCTCTAACCGCTTGATTACCATCCGTCGGTAGACATCACCGGCTAGACTATCAGCCGCCGCGCACTTGTCAACTTCGGCCCGCAAAATTTCAAAAGCTCGATCGGTAAGACGCGCCATAAAACTCACCTATTCCCTTTTAATTATTTTACAGGTTCCCCTCAAAATAATTGTTAAAATATATAAAGCCCACATCAAATATCCGAATTAATTTCATGCCGACTGCTTTAATCACCGGTGCTTCTGGCGGAATTGGTGCAGCCTTTGCCGCCGAATTAGCCAAACGCCAGCACAATCTAATTTTGGTAGCTCGTTCCGAAGACAAATTGCACCAGCTAGCTGCTACACTGCAACAACAATTCAATGTTCTGGTAGAAGTAATCGTGCAAGATTTGAGCGCACCGGGCGCTGGAACTGCTGTATTTGATACGGTTGTTAAAAAAGGTTGGACGGTGGATTTGTTGGTTAACAATGCGGGATTTGGAGATTACGGAGTTTTTGCCGATCGCCCGCTTGCGAAACAACTAACAATGGTGCAACTAAATATTGTAGCATTAGTAGAACTCTCGCACTTATTTTTGCAGGGAATGCGGCAGCGAAAATCAGGAAGTATTATCAATGTTGCCTCCATCGCAGCTTTTCAACCCATGCCGTACTTGTCAATGTATGCAGCTACTAAAGCCTTTGTTTTGAGTTTCAGCGAGGCACTTTGGGCGGAAAACAAAGATTTAGGAATTGGCGTTTTGTGCCTTTGTCCAGGGCCCACAGAATCGGACTTTTTTGCAGTAGCTGAATTTCCGAAAGCTATGGCATCCAGCAGCGGGCAAAAACTCGTTCCCGCAGCGGAAGTAGTGCGAGATGCTTTGAAAGCTTTAGAGAAAAATGAGTCTAATGTTGTGACAGGGGGAATTCCCAATCAAATCATCGCCAATCTGCCTCGATTGATGCCGCGAGAACTTTTGGTGAAGTCGGTAGAAAAGGTGTTTCGGGCGAAAGAGGAATAATCGCGATCGTTGACAATATAAATAAACCCGCCTCCACCCAAGGACAAACATTAGATCGCCCCTAACCCTAATTTTACCAAAAGTCGATCGCACATTCGGGCTACCAAAATCCCCGCCACCAAAATCCCCGACGCTACCCCACAAGTCCGCCGGGGGTTTCAACCCCCGTCTCATAGCGAAAGTCCTCTCAAGAGGACTGAAAAGCAAATTAAATCAACAATCAAGTATTTGTCACCATAATCGATTATTTGTCACCATTCTTCAGTCGGTTTCAACTGAGATCTTGCACCATTCTCAATTAGCCCTTGCATTTTGTGCCAAAATGTAAAAGAAAGGACGTATAAACAATGTGATAAGTTAATGTTAACCATCCTTAATTACGCTCAAGCATTAGTCTATACCTTGATGGATGTAATGCCAAGCAAATATCAACAAAAAAGTCTGCGAGCCTTGCTAGGTCTATTTCTGGAAGCAACAGGACAAAGTTTACCGTTTCTCTCTCAAACCGTAAGTGCCAGCGCGATTAGTCGCTTCCTCAATCATTACCAATGGTCAGTGCGGGCAGTAATGCGAGTTGTGCGAACCGAAATTATCAGGCAAGTCAAAGCCGAAAGAGGGGTTGGGAGGCGACCAATTTTGACGGTAATTTTGGATATGACCACCCTCGAAAAAATTGGTAAGTTCTCAGGGTTAGGAAAACTAATTAGAGTCTATAATGGTAAACGAGGATTGCACCTGTTAGTCCTCTACATACTTGTGGGAAGAAGTCGAGTACCTTGGGGGTTCCGAGTCTATCGGGGCAAGGGAGAGTTTGCGCCAATAAAACTTGGTCAAAGATTGCTAAAAACTCTGCCAAAAACCTTAACAGCACATTATGAAATTCGAGTATTAGGTGATAGCGCATT